>JAFUBF010000052.1 GCA_017460325.1 Clostridia bacterium
AGGAATCAAAAGAAAAGGCTGATTCATCTAAGGATACTGATAATAAAGCGAAGGAAACATCTAATACAAAAGAGGATAACCTACCTAAACGGCCACGAGGGCGACCTCCAAAAAACAAAGAGAAAACAGAAGAAAAACCCACAAGACTCAGGGGAAGACCGCCTAAACCAAGAGATCCCCTAGACGAGCAAAAACCCAAGAGACCACGTGGGAGACCCCCAAAGCCAAAGAGTCTTGAACCGGAAAAACCAAAACGTCCTCGCGGTAGACCACGAAAACACAACTCATAAAGCTCTGCCACTTGGTACTGTCTTAGCATGGTCAAACAGCAGATACATACGTTAGTCTCTGCTATATGAAGGAGTATCTAAGAAGTGCATTGACGTAGAAATTGATTACCAAATTACCATTGGGTTCGATGGTTTAAAAAATACCAAATAAATCTTGGAAAAATCAAATATAATGTGTTCAGAAAAGCGGAATTTCAGGTTCATGGCAAAGCATGCTCCCCATGGTTTGAGGCGAAGGAAGCCTCTGGTCGGCAGGCAGCGAACCGGAAAACAAAACAGGAGATACGGACTCGTCTCCGTATCTCCTGTCTGGCTTTCGGGCAGGCCTGTGTCATTTTCGGCACCGTTTATTGGGCGCCTGAAAGCCTCCTCATCATTTCAAAAATCAGTTCCCGGTTTTTCATTTCCTTCTCTTCCGCTTTCCGCGTGGTTCCCAGCGCTTCCCGCCGCCAGTGATAAATCAGGTACAGCCCGGATTTTGTGTAGTCAATCAGGAGTTCCCTCTCCTTTTTCCTTGCTACACCAACGAGTTCATCAAAGTAGATGGTCCGCATGGCAATCGTTTCATACCGTTCATTCTTTTTCCCGAGTGCATCGCAGAATTTTTCTGCTTTTTCAATCGTTGTAAACGCATAGATGTAATCCTTATCCGCGTAAAGATCCCCATCATCCCTGGCACCAGCCTTCAGGAAGGTCACCAGCTGATTCACGGTGAGCATCTCCTTTATGATGATCCAGTCATCTTCGGTGCGTTCCGTTTTTTGCATCAGTTTTGCATAAACTGCCAGCTTCTCCGGGGGAATCAGCACCTCCCGGACCTGGTTCCTGTAGTCATCAGGGGACACGCTGCTCCCCTGCGGGTCCTTTTTGCTCATCTTTCCTTTACCTCGACTTTCTGCAGTGTTGTACCGGCTTCGCCTTTCCCGGACGAATCCTGCCTGCAGTATAGCACTTTCCACGGAGCATGACAATCAGGTCGGTTCGAATAATAAGAAGGGATGCATCTGCATCCCTTCTTTATGATCCGGTTAAATCAGTAAGTGAGGCCGAATCCGGAAACATAGTGATTTCCGGCTGCATCCATGTATGCATAGCTGCCGCCATTGACCTTTTCCAGAACAGCAGGATCCATGTACTGATCCTTATCGTATCCGGGAACGTCATTCGGGGACGCGCAGATCTCGGCAACGGTGCCATCCGCCAGTGTCTCCTCATGCAGTGCCACCACTTCTTCGGAGGAAACAAGGGTCACTGCCAGCTTGCCGGTCGGATGATAAACACCGGTGATGACATCCGCCTGCGCGTTGAAGGCATTCCTGATGCTGCTGGTAGCGGTGGAGGCATACTGCTGCGCACTGGTGATGGTGTAGTTGACCAGCAGGGCGTCGCAGTAGGGCTCGAGGTTGGTCAGAATCCACGGAGATGAGCACTCAACGGTGGCGATCACCTTGCCGCCATTGGCGTGGACTTCCTCTGCGATTCCCGGGATCTTGCCGATATCCTCGACGGTGGTCACCTCAATCCGGTCACCGGTCCTGGCCTGGGTGTCATTGTCCTTGTCGCGCTCGTCGACTTCGTATTCCTCAACCAGTGAGAGTACCGCCTCAGACGAGGTTGCCCCCTGGCCACAGGTCGCGGTGGGATTGACAAACAGGTAAGCGATGTCCGCCTTGGAGGCCTTGCTGACCGTTTCAAAGCCGCGGGCTTCGAAGATTTCCCTGAAGCTCTCCTCAACGCTGTCATCCGCGCCCTTGCCGGTAAAGGAAGCCACGTAAACTTTCTTGCCGGTTTCAGTCACAGGCAGGGTCTCATCGCTGTTCTTCAGGAGAACAACCGCTTTCTGGTGAAGGGCATAGGCCTGCTCACTGGCCTTTGAAAGCAGCTCGCCGCGAATCTGATCGGCTGCAACGTAATCCACATAGGGATTGTCGAAGCGGCCCTGCTGGAAGATGGAGGTGGCACGGTTGATGTTTGCACGATCCAGGTCAGCCTTGTCGAGTGCACCGGTATTCACGGCTTCGATGATGTAATCGGTACGCAGGCCGGAGCCGATGACATCGCTGCCGGCACGGATCAGCTGCGCATAGCGCTCCACCTCGGTCATGTCCTCCACGCCGTAGTTCTGCGTGGTCACAATTCCGGAGTCCGTATTGACATAGCCTTTGAATCCCATGATGTCACGAAGCAGTGTCGTGATGATTTCCGGGTTATACGCAGAACCGAGCTGGTTCACCTTGATTTCGTGGCCGCGATAGGTCTGCGTGGCGCTGCGGTCATCTGCCGCATCGCGGGAATAGCAGGGCATGATGGAACCGGCACCCGCGTCAATGGCAGCCTGGAAGCCCACCAGCTGATACTTTTCCAGGGATCCGGCCGTGGGATACAGACGCCACTGGCCTGTCCGGCTGTGGGATTCAAAACCGTTTTCAGAGGAACCGTCGCCGGGGAAGTGCTTGACCGACAGGGCCTCCGCGCCGGGCTTCATGCCGCCGCTTATATCGACAAAGATTATGCAGATGAGAACGATATCGAAACCGCCGGGCTCATCGCCGTTCCGGAAGGCTCCGTAACCATGAACGTCAAGGCCATTCTGGATGGCAGCGCCACCGGTTCCGATGCGGGTGTCATGGTTGACCAGGCCACCTATGTTCATGCGCATGTTTATGACATGGAAGCTGTCGTCAAATTTGCCGCCGATATTGCCAGCGAGGAAGCAACCCTGAAACTCCCCTGGGACGGCTGGCTCTATACCGTCCGTGGCGAGAACGACGGTGACTTCAACATGGGCGTAGGCAAGCTCAGCAAAGTCGGCGCTGAGGACAAGAGCCTTTACTTCTGCAAGGTTACCGGTGTTGACAGTGAGGAGATCGCGTATGAAAACATGAAGTATGTCGGCATGAACGAAGCCGGCCAGCTGATCGTCTACTATAGCGATGACAACATGGTCAAGAAGGATGGCGATGTCGGTTTTGCCTATATCTTTGTTCGTGCTCAGTAATGCCGGATGAATCAGGGCCGCCGAAAGTCCCGGCGCATCCTGACTATCCATATACGGCCCGCGTACCGTACACCGGAACCGACGCCTATTTTACAGAATCCAGGGTAGGTCTGCATCATGGGTATAAAAGACAGAGGTATGATTTTTCATGTATGAAAAATCATACCTCTGTACCTGATATACGAGCGTAAATGCAGGATGTCACCGAATTCTAACCGGCGACAATCCGTTTCCGTGGATTACTTATTCTTGGCAGCACGGAGATTCTCGCGAGCCTGCTCGGCCATTTCCTCTTCCATCTTCTTGGCCGCCTCAACCTCTTTGGCGATGACTTCGGCGTCATAACGAATGGTGATCGCGTCGTACTTCACCAGCATGTGGTCCAGTACCTCTTCCTTGTTCTCCTCAACAAGCGCGATCAGGGCCAGGTCGCCTTCTTCGAGCTTCTGAGCTGCAGCTTCGATCAGGGTCTTGCTGTCAACCTTGTTGCTGGAATCGGAAGCACTGCCCAGCAGAGAGCCGGCTGCGCCGCCCAGCAGAAGGCCAAGAGGTCCACCCAGAATGCCAATCAGGCCGCCCACGATGCCGCCCTTCACGGTGTCAGCAGCAGTGAGATAACCGGAGGAGAAGTTGTTGCAGAGCTTGAGCTGTCCATCTACGCGCTACACCAGAGACATCTGATAAATGGTGGTGCCATTGATCTGGGGGTTCTCGGACAGTTCGGCCATAGCCTTGCGGGCTTCGCTCTCAGAATTAAACATTACGCCAACGATATTGTTCATATTGCATACTTCCTTTCGCATTTTGCTTAACTACCTAAGGGACTATATCTGAAACGCATGAGCCAGCCCTCTGAGCCCGCCCTCTTCACAGAGAAAACGGAAATGTAAAGAATGCCAAGCATTCATGCAGCAACCGAAGATGCAGGAAATGCCGGCCGGTACCCGACAGGGACCAGCCAGGTCGCCCATATAGTCGTTTCTGCACAATGAAGTTCTCTTTACAAGCCCTCAATGGTCTCAACAGGGAAAAAATCTGCGAACCTGTCCATGTGAAAGAAGCACGCCGCCAACTGAGTCATGCAGCCTCATTCCGAACGTAACCTGCTTTCCTCCGGAAATCGTTCGGCGATTCCCGTCGGTCAAGCAGATTGTCCCCGGCCACCTGCGTACCGGTCTTCTGAAAATGCACCCATCGGCAGCCCCGATGACCAGACCAGGGAGAGTTCTCCCGGCTGAGCCGACAAGCCACAATCCCGGACGGAATCAGAAACCGTTCCGCCTTACAAAGAGCCGCGACTTCCCGTCTTTTCTCAGCACAAAGCGAATTATAATAGCGCCAAAACTATTTTTCAACGCTATTTTCCCAACTTTGACAGTATGGCACATTGAAAGTTAACAAAGCAGATTGACATCCATTTCCTTTTGCGTATCCTTTCAATTTCAGCGTTCTGGGCTTACTTGCGCAGAATTTCCCTTAGTGTTACTTTGACTTTCGGCACCGTATGACTGATAAGGGACACTATTTGACAAACCGGTGCAGCGCACCGGGCCCACTTCTTTTCACCTTCCAAAAAATGATGCGGATTTGCGAATCCAACCTGACAATTCCCTGAAATTCCCTATACTAAAACACGAAGAGCGGTGCTCAACGGCTGCTCCTCGAAGGTACAGTAAATTATGCGATCAAAGGACCGCAAAACAAACCGTCACTTGTCAGGAGTGGCGGTTGTTTTTTCGCCCCGATCCTTCGACGCTTTTCTCGAAGTCATCCGAACTGCTACGGTCAAGGTTAACAGACCGATATAAAAAACGCCCAACATACCGTCCTTGCAACCAGTGAAGGAACAGTCCAGGCGTAAATGGCTCTTTGTCACACCTTCTGCACTTCTGCACTTCCCACAAAAAAATGATGTGACGTTGTAAATAGCACTTGACAATCTTTTGAAATTCCCTATAATAAAAGACGAAGAGCGATGCTCAACGGCTGCTCCTCGAAAGACAATGAATTATGCGATCAAAAGACCGCAAAACAAACCGTCACTTGTGTGGAGTGGCGGTTGTTTTTTCGCCCCGATCCTTCGACGCTTTTCCTGAAATCATCCAAACCGTCGGGTCACGATTATGGCGCGATATGGAAACGTTAGAGTAATGACACCGTATGCCTTCGGTCATTGGAGGAATGGTTCTGACGCGGGCGGCTTCATCATACTATTTGCAGAGCACTTCTATGGTCATCGGCTATCCGCTGTTTGCCGATCCCGTTTTTACTTTCTGGATCTCCGGGCTATTTCCAGGGCACAGGCCGGAACTATTCAAAGTCCGTGAGAAAGCCTTCGTCATCAAAGTGAAGATCGTAAGGTTCGCTCAGGATTTCCACATCCTCTGTCTTACGAAGTTCCGGCAGGAGCGCTTCTGAAACTTCGAACTCGAACAGAGACAGAGTATCACGAATACGTGCGATCCGTGCACGGCTGTACTCGATGCGCGGGCAGGTCCGCAATGCGACACGCAGGGCATCAAAATCATTGTTCTGATAAAGTGGGATCTTGGCACCGTCAATCATCATATTGGTTGTCAAATTCACCCACGTGCTTTCCCAGTCCACCGCATTCAGGCAGCGGCGTGTGGTGATATCCGCGAGGCCAAGGCCGCAGGCGTTGTGATGGCTGCCTTCGGACAGGCCACGAATGAACAGCTTGCGCGTATGAAAATCATCCTTGAAGTAAGGCATGAATCCGCGCCCCGTGACATTGGGATCGGCGCCCTCCCCGGAGATATCCTTGCCGATCCGGTCTATGATCAGGACGTCTATGTTGTCAAACCTGAAACGGGGAAAGTGCGCCTTTGCAATTTTGAGCAGCTCCCGGTCGCCCTCAACAATTCGCTCTCGGGGATAAACGCGGATTTCAGAAATGTCATCATAGGCGTTCTGGACAACACCGACGCCGAACAGCACCGGCATCTTCTCAAGGAAGACAGATGCGACCCTGGGGATATTCGCGGCAAAGGTATCAAAGCCACGCATATGCAGAGCGGAACATCCTCTGTGCTTGGCCAACCCAATGGCCATCATCTTCAGCAGGCCGCTCTCGTGTTCGCCCTTGAAATCCGTGTGAGGCTTGACCTTGTTATACAGGACAATCCCATCTGCTTCTGCCGCAATCCGATCGCAGTAGACCGGTGTCTGCGCCCCGTCATCCAGTGTGCCGATCTGCACAACCTCCATGTCGGCCAGAATCGGCACCCCTATGCTGTCCTCCGTAATGCCATACCCGCTCAGTACTTCCAGATTGCCCTCCACGGTTCCACCGCCATGACTTCCCATTGCCGGAACAACAAACGGATGCGCACCCCAGGCTCTGAGCTGGTCGCACAGGGTCCTGACAATTAAGGCGTTGTGCGGTATTCCCCTGCTCCCCACCGTGACAGCTATGCGCTTGCCCGACAGGGTGGCTGCGTCAATCTGTGTCAGCTCCTTACGTAACCGGGCAGGGATATCATCCACTCTGTCGGATGCGTAATTCTGTCGGACACGGACCATGCGGGGAATCTGAACCTCGTCAAGTCCCTGAATCGGAAACTGAATTTCAGGAAAATGGATCATCTTCATATTGTCTCAGGCCTCCCGTGTTTCGGATCATTCAGTGCGTTCTATCCCACATTCCTTTTCAAAATCCTTTCCCGGCATCGCTGTGCATGAAGGATTCATCATCAGTTAGCAAGTCCTCCCCGTCCTCATTAGGGCGGGGAGGACTTGCGTTTAACCGTTTTCTCCGTCTCCCCGCATTCTTCTTTCGATTCAATAATGGTCTGCTTTTTCCAGCAGTTTGAGCTTCTTGTATGATACACAATCCGTAACCTTTTGGCATTGATATTGATCTGCCTGAACAGAGCCCCGGTAAATTCGCCTCTCCTGCTTTTCGTTCGCAAAAGTGAGTGCTCACAGAAAGCAGGTAACCAGGCCTCTCCATCTCATGTCCGGACATTCCCGGGGATGCAGGAACCTTTCAGTCCACTCCCCGAACGGACTTTCGGAAACGAACTCCTCTGTCGGTCATCTCCGGGACCGATACACAATTCCCAGCGCAAGCAGGGACAGAACCAATAGCGTCGCAAGGGCCGGCAACCGTGCCGGTTCACCGGTCAGGGGCATCTCCGTCCCGGCCGGATTCTCCTCGCCAATCCGGATTCGTCGCAAAATGAGCGTGGTATGAAGCGAGGGCGTAAGACCGATCAGGTACAGATAATTGCCCAGCACCGCACTGCGCGGCAGCAGGAACAGTTCGGAGGACACAAGGTATCCTTTCGACTTTTCCGCTGTCCACTGCTCCGCAGGGCAGAGCGTCAGCACATCATTGTCATTGGTTATTCCCACCCAGGGAATTCCGTTGACCATTGACAGGGTCAGCGGTGTCTGCCCGGATGTCGACATCTGGCGGATACTCGTCTTAAGGTCCGAGGACACCTGCAATATGCCTCCGTTTCTGTACAGGAAAAAGGCAGAATCTTCGGACACTGTCACATCCGCGAGCAGCAGAAGCTCTGAGCAGATTCCCCCGACATCCGACAGCGGACTAAGCCGCCCGTCACGAAACACGCACAGTTTCTGCGCACCATTCCAGGTACAGAGCACCACCAGTTCATGGCCTGCCTGCGCAGCCATGACCGGCTGATACGGCGAGACATCCACCCGTTTCCGGATCTGCCCGTCTGCCGAGAGGAAACACAGTGTCTGGTCCACCAGCATCACCAGCTGATCCCCCGCGACACACAGTTTTGTGATTCGGGTCGGATAGGTCGCCACGCGCCGGCATCTTCCGGCCTCCGGATCAATGCAGTACAGCCTTGATTCGGACTGGCCTTCCTGAACATCCTGCTCATTGTTGCCTGCCGCGTAGAGCTTTCCCTGAAAGGCCACCAGGGAGGCGACACGGATATAGGCCATGTCCTGCATCCCCTCCGGCACAACCGCCTCCAGCTTTCCGAATGTTCCGGTAAAATCCATGATCCGTGATCCGCTTTTCCCGTCTGCCCTCTGAATGCTGACCCGGCATTCTCTGCCGGTAAAGGCAGCAGGGGCCACCGCGGTAATCTCCCGGTCGCCCCTGGTCAGGATCTGCGCTGCCTGATCGGCCACCTGCAGCACGCCGGCTATTGTGCCGAAAAAGTGCCCGCGTATCTGTATTCTTGAGCCCTCACAGAAAGCCTGCTGCAGAACCGGTACCGGCTGCTGGCTGAGGGCGGCCTCAAGGCTGGCGATTCCCCCGGTGATGCATTTCCCCTTCAGTGCCGAAACAGAAACCGCCGTCCCGACAACGCGTGCTGCCAGACGGTCCGCGCTCTCCCCGGGATATTTCAGCGCCAGAACGGCCAGCATGGAAGCAACGGAAGGGGTTGCCATGCTGGTCCCGCTCATCAGGGCATACGCCCGGTCCGGATCATCCTTCCGCCACGGGTCCTGCCCGGCTGTACCGGATGCCGCCTGACCGGTCCCTTCCTCCGATGCTCCCTCTCCTTCATCCTCCGCCGGTCCCTTCCACTTGAGCGGCACGGTGGAGAGGATATCCTGGCCCGGTGCAAAGACATGGACCACTTTTTCCGAGTAATGACTGGTGGAATCGCTCTCCCTCTGACGGTTAGAGCTCCCAACCACCAGCACATAGGGATTGCTGCGGAGCCAGAGCGACGCCTGATTGCTGTAATCCAGACTCATTCCACCGTTTCCCGCCGCAAAGACCGTCACGACGCCGGCCTCGCCCAGCTGTGTCACCAGATCGTTCAGTTCGGGACCGCCCTCGATTTCCCTGAGAGAACCGCCCCAGGAAAGATTGACCGCCACAACGGGTACCCCGGCCTTTCTGGCTGCCAGAACATACCTGAGTCCCCGGATCACCGCGTCGTACCGCGGATCGCTTTCCGCGCCGGTCTGAACCACCATGAGGCGAACCCCGTTGGCGCCGCCGCTGATGCCAAAGCCGTTCCAGGCCGCCCCGACAATCCCCGCCACATGTGTCCCGTGACCATCCACGTCCATGACGTTATCGCTGCTCTGCCCCTCGCCGGCCACACTGACCCCGTACTGACTACCTCCAAAGGCACGAAGCTGCGCGTAGCGAAGACCATCCGTCCACATGACGCTTTGAAGGTCCGGATGGGTATAGTCCACCCCCGAATCGAGGATCGCCACTACCGTTCCCTCTGCATTGCGCTTCGCAGGCACATTCCAGTCCGGAACCCGGATTCCCTGCGTGCCAAACGCATACTGAAGATTGGTATAGTCCTCCGCAGCCAGGGCCGGTACTGACAGTGTCAGGAGCAACAGAAAAAGTCCGGTGCGGATCAGGTGGAAAATGGGATTTCGCATCTTCTCTCCTCTTGTCATCAGGTCAAAGTCCGCAGATATCAAAAAAGGACGCCTTCAAACAGATGCCTGAAGGCGTGCCTTAACCGGGAAAATCCCGTCCGTTTTCCTTATTCAGCGTCGGTCAGCGGATTCTCTGCCTCGACAGGAGCCGCTTCTTCCTCATCCATGGGAGCGACAGCGTCATCAAAATCGAGTCCCTGTACCTCAGCGTTGTAATCCACTTCCTCGGTCAGCGCCTCACGGATGGAAAGGCTGATGCGCTTGTTCTCGGTGTCAACCTTGAGAACCTTCACGCGGACGATCTGTCCGACCTGGACAGCATCCTCAACCTTCTGGATGCGGCGCAGTGCACACTGGGAGATATGAACCAGACCGTCCAGTCCGGGCTCGAGCTCCACAAAAGCACCGAAGGTGGTGACGCGGACAACCTTGCCCTCAACGATGGACCCTACCGGGTACTTCTCCTCGGCATTATCCCACGGCTGCGGGGTCAGTTCCTTCAGGGACAGCTGGATGCGCTCCTTCTCTCTGTCGATGCTGACGATCTTCACCTGGATCTCCTGACCCGGGGTAACGATGTCAGAGGGATGCTTGACACGATGCCAGGCCAGATCCGTGACATGAATGAGGCCATCCACACCGCCGATATCAACAAATGCACCAAAGTCGGTGAGGCGGCGAACCGTACCGTTCACAATCTGACCTTCCTCGATGTTCTCCCATGCCTTCTTCTTCTCGTCATTCAGGAAGGCCTTGCGGCTGGCAACGATGCGATGCTTGTTCTTGTCGACCTCGATGATCTTAACGGTCATGGTCTTGCCGACAAAGTCGCCAATGTTATCCACATAACGGCGTGCCAGATGGGATGCCGGGATGAACGCACGAACGCCCATTACATCCGCAATCAGTCCACCGTTAACGGCCTCACGGCCGACAGCCTCAACGCATGCTCCGGCGTCGCACTCAGCAACCAGTCTGTCCCAGTTCTTGCTGTCAGCAACCCTGCGCTCGGACAGCAGTACGTAACCATCTCCATCATTCATCTTGATGATCTCAGCGTCAATCTGATCGCCGACCTTGTAATCATCTCTTACGAGATCACTGGTCTTGATGAAACCGTCAGCCTTGCCAGGAATGCTCACGATCACACCATCACTCACGATCTGCTCAACGCAGCCGGCCACGACCTGCTTGGGGCTGATCTTGCTGGTCTTCTCATCCTCTTTGAGCAACGCTTCAAACTCGTTAGTGGATTCGGAAACGGGGTTCTTCTCAATGTCGTTCATCAGTTACTACCTCCTAAAGTATCTCAAACGGGCAAGCCCGATTGAATCATCATTTATGTTAGCGGCCTTGGCCGGTAACAGCTCACGGAAAAAGTGCATTCAGCCGGTCCGCCACCTGGCCGAGAAGCCACTGCGGCGTCGACGCGCCTGCCGTCAGGGCAACCGTATCGGTTTCATGGATCGCCTCCGACGGAATTTCATCTGCCGTCTCGATCAGGTAGGACCGTCGGCAGCGCTGGCGACATGTCTCATACAGCTTATTGGTGTTGGAACTGTTGTGTCCGCCCACTACAATCATGACATCCGCCATCGCCGAGAGCTCTTCCGCTTCTTCCTGCCTCTGGCTTGTCGCCGCGCAGATCGTGTTCTTGACCGTCAGGTCCGGTACTCTCTGCCGGATCTCCTCCAGCACGCTTTCAAACCGTTCCCGCCGGATCGTGGTCTGTGCCACCACCAGAGCGCGACCGGGAAGATTCGCCTCACGAACCTGCTCCGGTTCATTGAAAATGAACACCGCACTCCCTGCCCATCCGGCAATAGCCTTCACCTCGGGATGATCCGCTTCGCCGACGATGATGACGGCGCCCTGATTCCCGCTGTATTCCCGAACCAGCCGGTGAATGGCGGCCACATGGGGACAGGTGGCATCGATTACCGGAATCCCGCGTTCCCGGGCTTCCTCGTAAATCTCCGGCGCCACGCCGTGCGAACGCAGAATCAGCGTTTCCCCGGACCCGACCTGAGCCGGGCTGTCCACGGAGGCAATTCCGGCCTGCCTGAGACGTTCCACTTCCTGGGGATTATGAATCAGGGGTCCCAGCGTCACGCAGGCAATTCCGGCATCCAGACATCTGTACGCTTCCTCCGCCGCCCGCCTGACTCCGAAGCAAAACCCGGCATGTTTTCCAATGACCAGTTTCATCCGCGTTCCGCCTCTTCAATCCGTCATTCCTATTGCACCAAAAAAACTCTCGTCGTCGTATTATGAGGAATTTGTTTAAAAAAATCAACACTCTTTTTCAAAAAAAGAGGGATTTTTTTGAAAAAACCGGTTTTACTCCTGCTTTTCCGCCGTTTTTCCCGGGGCAAGGGCCTTCCCGCCGCTCAGATGGGCGAATACGCCCTCCATCCTGTGTGTCAGAATGTCACAGGTTTCCTTGTTCACGCGGCCCACCCGCAGGTCCTGCATCTCAATCGTTTTGCCCACAATGACTCGCAGGGGACGGAAGATCCGGTACGGACCGTCAATGTACACCGGGAGCACATCGCATCCGGACTTGAGGGCCAGGAGAGAGGCACCGCCCAGAAGCGGGCCCATATACCCGGTTTTTGAGCGGGTTCCCTCCGGAAAAATGCCCAGGGAATCCCCCGCCTTGATAATGTTCAGGGACGTGCGAATGGCCGCAATGTCACTGTTTCCGCGGTCCACGGGAAACGCATGCAGACGGGTCAGACACCAGCCGAGGAACTTGTTTTCAAACAGTTCCTTCTTGCCCATGAAATGAATCTCCCGGTCACGCACGCAGATGCCCAGTGTCAGCGGGTCCAGGAGTGACACATGGTTGGACATCAGGATAATGGGTTTATCCGCAGGAATATTTTCTCTTCCCTCAAAATGGATGAAAAAAAACAGTTTGGCTATGATAAAATAGATAACCGTCACGATGCTGTAGAAGAGCGTCCTCTTTTTTTTCTCAGTTTCCATAAACCTTCCCCACTATCCTGAGGACCGCTTCCACGGATTCCTCAAAATTCAGTTGCGTCGTATCCACCAGCACCGCATCCTCCGCCTGTCTGAGCGGATCCGTTGCCCGGTTCATATCCTGATGATCCCGTGCAATGAGCGCTTCCAGGACCTTTTCATAGGGGGTATTGTCCCCCGCGGCCATGTTCTGCTCATAGCGCCTCCGGGCCCGCTCCTCCGGTGTGGCGGTCAGGTAGATCTTTACCGGCGCATTCCGGAGCACCACGGTCCCGATGTCCCGGCCGTCGATCAGCATGTCCGTCTCCGCAGCCATCCGCTGCTGCGCGGCGACCATCGCCCGGCGGACAGCCGGCCACCGGGACACACTGCTGGCGGCAGCGGACACTTCGTCCGTCCGGATCAGGTCCGTCACATCCTCCTCGCCCAGATACGTATGCTGCTTTCCGTCCACATACCGGACATTGACGGGGATTTCACCGATTCGGTCCATGGCCGCCTTCTCATCCCCCGGGTCCACGCCAAGGCGCAGCAGGGCAAGCCCCACCGCACGGTACATCGCCCCCGTGTCCAGATGCAGAATATGCAGCCGCTCCGCCACCGCATCCGAAATACTGGACTTCCCGGCGCCCACCGGACCATCTATCGCTATGTTAATCGGCATTATTCTCATTCCTCACTATCGCCAAATGGCGTCTTTGTGTTTCGGCCCCGGATGTTCCTTCAACCGATGCGCCCCATTATAGTATTTTTCCCGCTTCTTTACAACCGATTCTTTCGCTGCAGTGCCGGTTTTGAACGCTTTTTCAGGTCCGTTCCGGTCCTCCGGTGAAAGCCCGTCTGACTGACTCCACCCTTCTGCCCCTCGTGGCCATCGCCCTTTACCTGCCGGTTCTGATCCTGACCGCTTTCAGCGCTGCCGGCCACCCCTTTCGTCTTCGTCTCTGTGCCGGGCTTTTCCTGCTCTCCGACATCCGTTGATCCATGCCGTGTACATGGTGCTGTTCGTCCTGGCGCTCCCTCTTCCGGCCCTTCATCCGCCCGGAGAGCAAACGACGACCGTTTCACTTTGACTGATTCCCCCTGGAGGTCCCCATGAATCTGACAAGAAACGAATTTGATGTACTGGAATCCCTGGCCGTATCCGGCACTTTGCTCATCAGCGGACGACTGAGGCAAAAACCGGCTGCTCCGCAGATGCCGTTTCCCGTATTCTGAAAGATCTGTCGGATCGGAAGCTGGTAAAAGATGGCGTCCTTACAGACGCAGGCCTTGAGGCACTCGAACCCTACCGCGTGAAACGCGCTGTGTTTCTGGCCGCCGGTTTGGGCACCCGTCTTGCCCCGATTACGCTCAACACACCGAAAGCGCTCGTTCGCGTTCACGGCGTTCGTTTTATTGACCGCCTCCTTGATGCCTGCCTTGCAGCCGGGCTTAATGAGCTCTATGTTGTCCGCGGCTATCTGAGCGAACAGTTTGATCAGCTTCTTTCCAAGTACCCCATGATCCATTTCCTGGAAATCCGGATTATAACAAAGCGAATAACATCGCTCCCGCTCTGGCTGCCCACCAGGTACTCGCCAGTGCCTATTTTTTCGAAACGGATCTGCTGCTCTCAAACCCTGCGATTATCCGGAAGTACCATTACACCTCCAACTTCCTGGGTATCAAAAAGCCGAAGTGCGATGACTGGTGCTTTACGGTCAGAGACGGCATCATCGTCGATTCGAAACTCGGCGGTGAAGGAGAGAATATCTGGCAGATGATCGGCATCTCCTACTGGAATGAGGCAGATGGGACAAGACTCGCTCAGGATCTTCAGGAAGCCTTTGAACAGCCGGGCGGGATAGAACTCTTCTTTGAGCAGGTTCCCCTGACCCGCCGCAGAGAGCATTACCGGGTCGAGGTAAGGCCCTGCCGGGATGAGGACGTCGTTGAGATCGACTTTTTCAGTGAACTGAAGGCCATTGATCCGGCCTATGATGTATTGTAGTCTCACCGCGGGTACTTTCCATAAATCAGGCAGGGCCATGCGTTTCCTGAAACGCATGACCCTGCCTGATTCTTTTCCCTGCGGCCGTTACCGGACCAGACGGTTCTTCCCCGTCGTCTTCCCCACGTACAGCTTCTTATCTGCCGCATCGATCCATTCATCGATGGTCTGTCCCCGCCGGAACCTGGCCACCCCCAGGGTGACACTCATGCGAAACGCATGTCCCTCATATTCAAACGGGTGCGCCGCCACTGTTTCCCGGAAACGCTCCTATCGGGCAATGCCCGCCTCGGTTTCCCCGGCCAGCAGGAATTCTTCACCGCCCCAGCGGCACACGGAAATGCCCCTGCCGATGTCAAGCAGCATCCCGGCCAGTTCCCTGAGGACGTAATCCCCGCAGTTGTGGCCATAGGTATCGTTGATTCGCTTGAAGTCATCCAGATCCGCAATGGCAATCCAGTACTGCTCCGCATTCGTCCCGTTCCCCAGACGGGTGAAAAACTCCGCCATGGAATACCGGTTGGGAAGGCCGGTCAGTTTGTCATGGAACACCTCGTTGGAAAGTACCTCCTGATACCGGGTGGAAACGTACACAAACAGGTACAGAATCAGGATGGCAATGGAGAAGACAACCACGGCCCAGGAGATCTGAAAAAACTGCCGGACCTGCGGTGGCAGGACATACGGTGCCTCCCTGTGAACGCTGATCAGGTAACTGACCAGATAAAAGACCAGGGCCCAGGGGGCGATCAGGATGCTCCGCACATATCTGAGGTTCAGGGAACGTGCCACATACTCAGAGTAGAACAGCAGGACGCAGATCCCGATGAGCGTGATCTGAAAACCGGAATCAAAGCCGACACAGACCACCGCACAGCTCATGTGCAGACAGATTTCAAAAAACGTCAATATGACAAACGGACGGAAATGCTCCCTGTGAATCAGGACGAGCATCCCAACGTAGAACAGGATGCTCCCGATGTTGAAACAGGCCATGGGCGTAACACCGCAGGCATTAAAGATGGCGAGCATGAGCACGTGAATGGCAAGAAACAACCCTGCCATGGAACATGCCAGGATTTTCACCTGTCGGATATTGAACAGCTGATTCACATTGACTCTCCTCCCCGAGGACCCATCCGGTCATTTCCTTCTCGGGTGGCATTATACCATATCGCCGCAACCGAAGGAAGACGGACCGGTGTCCTTCTTCCGGACATTCCGGGGTCATGCCGGGGTCATGCCGGGAAAAGCGCACGCTTTTCCCGGCATATGCATTTTCTCTCCACTTCGCAGTCTGTTTTGGGTAAAAATGTCTAAACCAGATCCACATCTCCGAAAATATCAGGATTTTTTGCGAATATTTGCCCCACTGCTCTCCCTGTGGTATAATGATATCAGTTCTTTATTCCTCTGTTCCTCAGAAATCCCCGTCCCCGGGGAAAATTCCTCCCAACTGCAGCAGACAAAAGGCCGGCTGTTTCAGGTGCAGGTCCGTTCCGGACAAAAACCTGCGGCGAAGAAAAAAAGGAGCAATAATCATATGTATTCGTTTGATGTTAACAGGCGAAGCCGAAAGGACAGGCGCCGCACGCAGATTCTGATTATCGCGGTGTTCCTTCTGACGGTTCTCCTCATCGGTGTTACCTATACACTGCTGAAATCAAGGAATTTTGAGGACACCACCCGTGATGTTCTCGTATCCAGAGCAATCTCGGAGGCAGGGGATGCGCAGGCGACCGTCTACCGTCTCACGCAGTCCAGCGGAACCAGTTCCGCCGCCCTTCTGGCCAGCGTCCGCCAGCACATCTACTGTCTGCAGTGTCTCAACACCCTGGCAGGCAACATCTACGGTGCCGAAACCATTGTCGTCAATCCGGATCTTCTGAGCGCCTGCATGACCACACTGGACCAGGCCACCGTCCGGATGCAGGCCGGCAATGTGCTGACGGAACAGTTCACCATTCTCCGGGACCAGATCAACGACATTGCCGCCTCTTTCAATCTGAACTGAACACAGGAGAAAACCCTATGAACCATGAGGAACGCATCCCGCAGATTCTGTCCATTCTGGAAACGACCTACCCGGATGCACGTCCCGCACTGAACTTTGAAAGTCCGTATCAGCTGCTGACCGCCGTCATTCTCTCGGCGCAGTGCACGGATGTCAAGGTCAACAAGGTTACCCCGGAACTGTTCCGGCGTTACCCGGACGCGGCCGCGCTTGCCGCCGCCCCGGTCAGCGATGTGGAGGATGTGATCCGCACCTGCGGTCTTTTCCACGCCAAAGCCAGAAACCTGATCGCCACCGCCCGCATTCTCACGGAGCAGTATGGCGGCGAGGTGCCGCGCACGCGGGAAGCCCTTGAAGCACTCCCCGGCGTCGGGCGGAAGACGGCCAACGTCGTCCTGTCCTGTGCTTTTGGTGAGGATGCCATTGCTGTGGACACTCATGTCTTTCGGGTCAGTAACCGGCTGGGCCTGGCAGATGCCCCGGATGTCCTGAAAACGGAGGAACAGCTCATGGCAAATATCCCCAAAGACCAGTGGAGCCATGCACATCACTGGCTGATCTTTCACGGAAGGCAGGTCTGCCATTCCCGGAATCCGGCCTGTGCGACCTGTCCGCTCCGGACGCTCTGCGAGTACGCGCTCGGCAACCCGAAAGGGAAAAAATAGCGTGTAACGACAGGTGCGAAACGGACAGGTTCCACCGCACTTTCCCCCCATTCAGTGAACCCTTTGACGCTCAAAATAAACGACCACACCCGGAAAGGAGACAGAAATGCAAAACACGTACGGCGGCGGAGAACGACTCAAGATGACCCGTAAAAAGATTGGAATCAGCCAGAAAGATCTTGCCGAGAAGCTCCAGGTCAATGCTGCCTATATCAGCCTCATTGAAACCGGCGCTCAGCCCCTTTCAGCACCCATCGCCCAAAAGATGCAGGAACTGTACGGCACAGACCCCTGGTGGCTTCTCTACGGCAAGACGCCGAGAGGAGAAAAGAGCCGGCTGCGTCAGGCCAGAGATGAACTCGGCTTTAAACAGAAGGATCTCGCCGCCAAGCTTGGAATCAGCGCCATGTACCTGGGCATGATGGAGCGGGGCGACCAGCCGCTTTCCGTCCCTGTTGCAAGCAAAATGCAGGACCTGTTCGGCATCAGTGCCAGCTGGCTCCTCCTGGGGACCGGCTCCATGCGGGTCAATGGCCAGGAATAATTCAAATCAGCGGAGGACTCCCGGGAGTCCTCCGCTGATTGTTTATTTGCCAGGCGCCATCAGGAGGGCATGCAGCCCACCCTTAAGGACGATGTCCGGCGCTGCCGCCGGAATGAACACCGAATCCCCTTTCCGCAGTTCCATCGTCTCCGTGCCAAAGGCGATCTGACCGTCACTGAGCGCACAGAGAATCCCGAAGCGGGTGGAATCCGCCGGACGCACGAAACGGCCTGCCGGCGTCAGTTCCACCTCATCCAGGGTAAACGCCGGTTCACGGATATACCGGGTAACCCTGCCCGAATCAGACACTTCCGTCTGACCCGCAACCGCTTTCATCTGCAGGTCCGGGCAGACGACATCCAGTCCCTTTTCAATATGCAGCTCTCTGGATTTCCCGGCGGCATCCACCCGGTCCCAGTCATAAAAGCGATATGTCACATCACTGGACTGCTGAATCTCGGCCACCGAAATCCCGCCGCCCAGGGCGTGCAGCATGCCCGCGGGAATGTAGTATACCTCCCCTGCGTGTACCTGCACCGTATTGAGACAGTCCTGCAGTTCCCTGCCGCCGGCAGCGCAGGCCCTGCGCAGCTGTTCCTTCGTCACGCCCGGACGAACGCCATAGACGATCTCCGCCCCCGGTTCCGCATCCAGGATGACCCATGCCTCGGTCTTGCCGAGTTTTCCGCCCTCATGTGCACCGGCATAGGCATCATCCGGGTGCACCTGCACGGAGAGCCGGTCCGCCGCGCTGATGAATTTGAGCAGCAGCGGGAAGGTCTCCCCGACCTCCGTTCCCCGCATCTGCGTCCCGCCTGCGGCCAGCAGCTCTGTCAGGGTCCTCCCCTCCGGGTCCCGGCTTTCCAGTCCCGGCAGCACGGAAATCTCCAGGCTCTCTCCGGTGCGCTCATCCGGGATCTGCTTCCCCAGTGCCCGCAGTCCCGTTCCACCCCAGGGAGTCGCCGCACCGTAACGGAAACTCGGGGTCATTTTAACTGGTGCAATCAATGTTCTGTCCTCCTCATCTACTACTTTGGCTTTCGGCACCGTATGCCTGACAGGAAACATGCTATGGCAAACCGGTGCAGAGCACCGGGCCCAATCCTCAGGTCGCTGTCTGCCCGTTTCTCAGAATCTGTCCGGGGCCGAAGACCGGGCAGATGGAATCACGCATTTTCAATGATGGCATCAACTGCTGCATGCAGCTCAGTTTCCGCCGCCTGTGCCGCCTCCATATCAGCCGCGCTGACGGACAGGTAGCACTTGAGTTTGGGCTCTGTCCCGCTGGGGCGCACCACCAGGGACCGGTTCCCCTCCAGGCGGAACTTGAGCACATTGGACCTGGGAAGCCCGTCCAGGCCCTGGCTGTAGTCAAGCAGTTCCGTCACCCGGAATGCGCCGATCTGTCCGCCGCACGCTCTGAATGCCGCCATGATCTTCTGCATCCGCTCAAAACCGGCAGAACCTTCAAACTGATAGGAATGCAGCGTATTGAGGCAGCGCCCGTATTCCCGGTACAGCTCTTCCAGCCGCTCGAGAAGGCCGATCCCCCTGGCTCTGTACCAGGCAAACATTTCGGCGATCATGAAGGCCCCGTTCACCGCGTCCTTGTCCCGCACATACGTGCCGGTCAGGTAACCGTAACTCTCCTCGAAACCCATGATATACGAGCTCTGACGGCCCTGTTTTTCAAGCAGTCCGATCTGCTCCCCGATGAACTTGAAACCGGTCAGGACATTGATCGTCCGCACCCCGTAATGCGCGGCAATCCGCTCCGCCATGTCAATGGTCACAATGGTCTTGATCATGACCGGATCCTCCGGCATGGTTCCGGCCGCCACGCGGCGCTGGCAGATGTAATCAAGGAGAAGCATGCCGGTCTCATTGCCCGTCAGGAGGGTATATTCCCCTTTCGCGTTCCGCACGGCAATGCCGATACGGTCACAGTCCGGATCGGTGGCCATGAGCAGGTCCGCTTCGTACCCTCTGGCATACTGCATGCCCAGCGCCATCGCCTCGTGAATTTCCGGGTTCGGGTACGGGCAGGTCGGGAAATGCCCGTCCGGCTGTTCCTGTTCCTTTACAACGGTAATGTTGGAATACCCGGCCTCCCGAAGGGTGCGCAGCACCGGCACCAGACCGGTTCCGTTGAGGGGCGTGTAGATGATGGCCGCACTGCGGTCCGCCGGCGCTCCGTACAGAACACTCTGCTTTTTGACCTCGTCAATAAAGTGATTCAGCACCTCATCCCCGATGATCCGGATCCGCCTTTCCTCAATTCCCTCGGAAAAGTCCATACAGGCCACGTTATTAAAGACATCTGTCCGGTCGATTTCCGCCAGGATGGCCTTCGCCGCTTCCGTAGTAATCTGGCAGCCGTCCGGCCCGTAGACCTTATACCCGTTGTATTTGGACGGATTGTGGGAAGCGGTCACCATGATGCCGGCCGCACAGTCCAGTTCGCGGACCGCGTACGACAGGCATGGGGTGGGCATCAGGGTAGGATAAATCCACACCTCAATTTTATTGGCCGCAAAGACGCCCGCGGCCACTTTGGAAAACAGATCCGACTTGATCCGGGAATCATAGCTGATCGCAATCCGGCGCTTTTCCGGCGGAAAATGGGCAATGACGTAATTCGCCAGTCCCTGTGAGGCTTTGCCGACGGTATAGATGTTCATGCGGTTGGTTCCTGCGCCGATAACCCCCCGGAGACCGCCCGTTCCGAATTCCAGTTCCCGGTAAAATGCATCCTCGATCTGTTCCGGTTTCCCGGCCATTTCAGCCAGCTCCGCCACCAGGTCAGGATCCCCCTTGGCGCAATTACACCATCTCAGATAGTTTTTCTCAATGTCCATTCCCTTCTCCTCCCAGACTTCGTTTTTCCGTTTCGTTGCAGATATCCGTTCGTGGTTCTGTACCCACCGGATTGTTGCGACAATAACCCAATTCCAGTGCATTATAGCGAATCCGGGGAGAAGAATCAAGGCGGGCATGGCCCGCTCAGGGCATAAAGCCTGTGTGACTCTGTCCGGGGGCATCCTTCCATTGTCCCGAGCCCGTCTTTTCCCGAAATCCGTTTTTTATCCAACAGGTATCTTCCTTTTTGGAACGTTCTGTGTTAGAATACTGCCACCTGCAGAGAAGGAAAGAAGTAAGCCTGTCAAACCTCTCAAAGAGAGTATCCGGCTGGTGGAAGGATACAGAGGCGCAGACTGAATACATTCCGGAGCATCATCCCGAACGGCAAAGGCCCAGTAGGCGATGACGGGGATGCCCGTTACAGCTGTCTGGAGGGGCTGATGCCCGAACCAGAGGTGGTACCACGATCATTCGTCCTCTGTCCCAAACGGGACAGAGGCTTTTTTCGTACAGGACTGCCGCATTTCTCAGGAAAGGATAAAAGAACATGCAAAGCTACGAAGTCCTGCACAAGCGCGGACTCATCGCGCAGGTCACAGATGAACCCGAAATCCGCGAACTGATTAACAACGGCGGTGCGCGTTTCTATATCGGATTCGACCCCACCGCAGACTCGCTGCACGTCGGCCACTTTATGGCGCTTTGCCTCATGAAGCGCCTGCAGATGGCAGGCAACCTTCCCATCGTTCTGCTCGGCGGCGGTACCGGATACATTGGCGATCCCTCCGGCCGCACCGACATGCGCTCCATGATGACCCCCGAAACCATTCAGCACAACTGCGAATGCTTCAAGAAGCAGATGGAACGCTTCATTGAGTTCGGAGATGGAAAGGCCATCATTGTCAACAACGCGGACTGGCTGCTGTCCCTCAACTACATCGACCTTCTGCGCGAAGTCGGTGCGCACTTTTCCGTCAACAACATGCTCCGGGCGGAGTGTTACAAACAGCGCATGGAGCGCGGACTCAGCTTCCTTGAGTTCAACTACATGATCATGCAGGCCTATGACTTCCTGCACCTGCATAAGACCTACGGCTGCAACATGCAGTTCGGCGGCGATGACCAGTGGTCCAACATGCTGGCCGGCACCGAGCTGATCCGCAAAAAAACCGGCGACGACGCCTATGCCATGACCATTACCCTGCTGATGAACAGCGAGGGGAAGAAGATGGGCAAGACCGCCAAGGGGGCCGTCTGGCTTGATCCCAACAAGACCTCGCCCTTCGAATTCTACCAGTACTGGCGGAATGTCAACGATGCCGATGTCATGAAATGCATCCGCATGCTGACCTTCGTTCCGCTTGACAAGATCGATGAGATGGAGGACTGGGACGACAGCCGGATCAACGAGAAAAAGGACCTGCTGGCCTTTGAACTGACTGCGCTGGTCCACGGCAATGAGGAAGCGGAAAAGGCACGCGAGGCCTCCCGCGCCCTGTTCTCAGGGGCCGGAGACGATTCCAATATGCCCACCACCGTTCTGAGCGCAGAGGAAGCCGGAAACGGCATGACCGTCGTCGACCTCATGATGCGTCTTGGCATGGCCAAGAGCAAGAGTGAAATCCGCCGGCTCGTGGAGCAGGGCGGTGTCACCATTGACGGAACACCCGTCCCGACCTTTGACACTCTGGTTCCGGGAGATGCCCTCACCCGGGGTGTTAAGATCCGCAAAGGCAAGAAAATCTTCCATAAGGCCATTATCGGCTGAAACCCGGGCGGCACCAATTGCGGTGCCGCCTTCTGCTATTGCCCGGCAAAAGGAAAGAGGCTCATCCATCCGGATGAGCCTCTTTCCTTTGCCTTATTCCATGTCGGTAATCTCTACTTTATCGCGCCCGAATGTGCCAATGATGTTATGCAGGTTTTCCTCTGCCTGGCGCCTGGCTTCCTCTTTGGCATCCAGAATCCGCTGATCCTTTTCCTCCACCGTTCCCTCAAGCGCTGCCCGGAAGGTGCAGGGATGCCCTGCCGCCACGCTGAGCGCCGTGGCCACCTGCTCGTTTCGCTCCCTTGAATTGAGCATTCCCACATTCAGGCCACCCGTTTTCGCGTTAAATACCACGGTAAACAGGCCGTTTTCCTCATGTGCCAGCCGTCCGGGGACCATGAGGGCATACAGCATGGGCATGGATTTGCGGATCTCCTGCATCATGGCCTTGTAAACAGCCTCCGCCGTGGGTTCGACCCCCGGATCCATGCTGACCGCCTTCTCACTGACCGGAGAATCCGACTCAGGTACGGCCTTTTTCGTTGTTCCCCGTGCCGGGCGTGCACTTGCAATCTCGCCGGACTGAATTTTCCGTTCCAGTTCATCCAGTCGCTCCCGCAGGGCCTCCAGCTGAAGCCCCTCTTCCGGAAGACATGCACGCCAGGCCGCATTCGCCGCCGCGACCCGGGGCGGTGACGACCCTCGCATGTCTGCCTCTGCCTGCAGGAACCGGTTCATGATCCGCATCAGGCGAAGCTG
>JAFUBF010000053.1 GCA_017460325.1 Clostridia bacterium
CAAACGACAGCGTGCCGATGGGCGACAGCAGTTCACCGATGGGCCCAATGTCCAGCAGCACCTTTGTACTTGTCCCCGCTGCCGCCTCAAGCGCCCGGTGCACCGATGCCTCCACCACCTCGCGAACACTGACACCCTGTCCGGCCAGTTTATGCGCATTGGCACAGAACGTATTGGTCAGAATCATCTCAGAGCCGGCCTCAATATACGCACGGTGGATGCTTCGGATCAGGTCCGGCTGCCTCAGGCTGAGAATTTCCGGACGTTCACCGGCTTTGAGGCCCGCATGCTGGAGCATGGTCCCCATCGCCCCGTCCATCAGGGTAACTGTTCTTTCCATCATGGTCATCTTTCCTCTCTGCCAACGGGCATTCCTTTCGCATGGCGCAGCTTTGACAGGGGCTGCTCCGGTGTTCCTGTTTCACCGGGCTGATCCCCAGAACTGCCGTAACGGATTTCTGCGGCAGCATGATCCCCGACCCGGTCACCGTCAGTCCGATCCGCTTCGGCGTTTCAAGCAGTGTGCAAATCCGTCCGCCGTCCGAAAGCGGCATGTCCCCGTATCCGGGACTGAAACGGTCGGTCAGATACTGTCCGACATTTTCCCGGTGCCGGGCCAGTTCTGTTTCCGCCTGATTGCAAACGGCTTCGATCATGGCGGAGGCCACGGCATCCATCACCAGACCGTTGCCGCCGTTTCGCAGCATGGTTCTTGCGATCAGCCGGTCCGCATCTGCGCCCAGGGTGGCAGCAAACAACACCGCCTGCCGGCAACTCCGGAGCAGTTGCCGGATATCCCGGCCGGCCGGCTGATAAACCGTTCCCTCCAGCCGGTTGGTTTCCGGAGCATAGGGAAACACACGGTAAATCATCTGGGGCCTTGCCACTTCCCGCAGTTCCCCCTCACAGGCACGGATCTGCCCAACAAATTCCGGCTCCAGCGCACGGCCACGCCAGCCCATGTAATGCAGTGCTTCCCGCAGTTCGATGGTGGGAACCGCTCTGCCGTACCCTTCCTCCATGGCCTTTCCTTTCCTCCGGCTGCCCGGTCATTTTTTCGCTGACAGTTTACACGAACCATCCGGACTTTTCAAGTGCCGCCAGGGTTCAAAATCCCTCTCGACAAGAGCCGGAACAGGTCTTATAATGGACAGGCAAATTTTTCATCAGAAGAGGGATTCCATGCGCATCCACAGCAGACATAAGCCCCTGACCCTTCCTCAGCGATACCTCCTGATGACCCTCGGCACCCTGATCATGGCCGTCGGCGTCTATTTCTTCAAATTCCCCAACAACTTTTCCACCGGTGGCGTCAGTGGTATCTCCATTATTCTCGGCCGTCTCTTTCCCAATTCGTTTTTATCCCCCAGCAACGTCATGCTCATCATCAACGTGCTGCTCCTCCTGCTGGGCTATCTGGTTCTGGGCCGGAGCTTTGCATTCAGTACCGTCTACTGCTCCATGCTCCTCTCCCTGGCACTGGCCGGGATGGAACGGCTCTGGCCAATGGACGTGCCGCTGACAGACCAGCCCATGCTGGAACTGATCTTTGCGGTTCTCCTGCCCGCGGTGGGATCTGCTATCCTGTTCAACCTGGATGCCTCAAGCGGCGGCACGGATATTATCGCCATGATCATCAAAAAGTACAGCAGCATGAACACCGGTACGGCACTCATGGTGGCGGATATCACGATCACCCTTGCGGCACTGTTCTTTTTCGGTCCGAAAACCGGCCTGTTCTCCATCCTTGGTCTTCTGATGAAATCCGTTCTGGTGGACTATGTCATGGACAGTTTCCGCTCCAGAAAATGTTTCCAGATTATTACGACCCAGCCGCAGCCCATCCTGGATTACATTATGAGCACACTCCACCGCGGGGCCACCACGGAGGATGTCCATGGGGCCTTTTCCCAAAAACAGATGACCATGATCATTACCGTACTGAACCGCGGAGAGGCGCTTATGCTCCGCAAGTACATCCATTACGTTGACCCGCACGCCTTTATCGTCATTACCACCTCCACGGAAATTGTCGGAAAGGGCTTCCTGTCTATCTGAACCTGTCCGGGCATCTGCGGCAGCGGATGTCCGGTTCTTTGAAAAAGAGGAACAGTTCATGTCCAATCATTCCATTAAAGACCGGGCCGGAAATCTCTTCGAGTCCTTCCTGATGCCCAAAACCGTCCGGACAAACCGCTGCGACGGTCTCCTTCGCCTGATTGCCTGTCTGTCCATGCTCATTGATCACGGCGGGAAAATGCTGTTCAATAACA
>JAFUBF010000006.1 GCA_017460325.1 Clostridia bacterium
CAAAATCATCCTTGCCCACAGCAATTCTCATGGTCTTCCACCCTCCTCCTGAGGTTGCTTCGGCCAGGGAGTCACACTCCACTCTGTATAACTAAAAGATACCACACCTTAGTCGAAAGGAAAATTCTTTCAGCCCTGCAGATTCATCATCAAACGCATAACGATTTGCTGCACCCATACCGAGGCGAAACAGAGAACCCCCGCTGAAAAGATGTGCGAGACAAGCACATGCAGGAAGAACCCAAAGGCACCAGATTAGCAGATGCTGTGCATTTTCCTGCTTCTCTGGATCAGCACTGTCTCACATCCGAAAATCAAATCAGGAGATACTCGTTATAAAGCATGATCACCGTAAAACAGGTATATTCGAAACAGGTATTTCATTCAGGATTCCGCCTCACAAAATGCATCCGGCAAAGCAGCCGATCATGCGTGAATCCGACCTTACCTGATTTCCATATTATCGCGCCAAACATGCGAAAATCGTCCATCAGTCCTGCTGGTTAACCGGAATTTCCCGTTCATGGCGAAGACTTTCGTTACGTGAAATTTTATGCTTTTGAAGGTGAAAAAGCAAGGAAAAAAACACCCTTCTTCAGGCGGTCACCGCCTCTCAGGTAAAGGCTTCTGCACAGTCGGAAGGACCCTCTGCAAAACTCATCGCAAGGCCGATCTATATCGTGAACAGGGAACATCTGTTGGCCAGTACCCGTCCGAATGCGTTTTTCCGATGAATCCGGGAGTGAAGAGGTTCATCATTCCTGACTTTCCTCCACTCCCAGAAAAGCCTTCAGAAACAGCGCGTCCGTCGGGTCTGAATCATCCGGCATGCACAGTCGCCCGTTACTCAGTGTCTCGATCTTGAGGTCTTCAAAATGCGCCAGCAGGGAGGATACAGACTGTTTCCTGAGCCAGTTCTTCACTTTTGTTTCCGCCTCAAGATTCTGCTGCAGATCATGTTCCCCATTTCCGTTTGTTATCCCCAGAAAGGTTTCCATCCGGCGAAGTCTGACCCGAAGGCATTCCCGCATGCAGCCGGCCAGAAATCTGACAAACAGCTCGCCATCTGGACATTCAGCCCCTGTGTCCGGCATCCGGCAATCCTCTTCGAACGGACTTTTCGGCTCAAAGTCCTCTGCGATCTCATTTCCCAGCCGGCACTTTCTGAGGGCTGTTTCGATGTCATCTTCTCTGTTTGCGACAAGCACCATGATCCCGTGATTTTTCCGTTTTTCCCGTCCTGCTTCGGTAAGAGACACTTCAGTGATCGTTCCATCCGCATCTCTGGACATTTTGCAGTACCTTTCAAGGAAAGCTCTCGTTTCCCCATCCAGGTAACAGCCGTTCAGGGCATCCTCCCGGGCCTGTTCAAACCGGATCAGAAAATCCCTGTCCTCCTCTCCCCTCTGGCTTGTACTGGTACAGAGGAAGACGTTCAGCCGGGCCTCGATCCGATCCCCGCCGTATATGGTGCTGTCCTTTCCCCGCCTGACGGGGAAGGCATGGTCAACTGTGATCCTTTTCCCGTTTCCGAACGGGTCACCGAAGAGACATCCATCACCCCGGAACTTTTCCACCTCCGCGCTGATCCACTTCCGATCAGGTTCTATCCTCACAATAAAGGGACGTTTCGCGCGGAGATATTCCCCAATCTCCTCATCCGACACGTATTCGCGGCTTTGCACCACCTCGGTGTCCAGTCCGAAGGTCCGTGGAGACAGGTGCGTCAGGAGCGGTTCCAAAGACGGACCGGCTGTCCTGTCACAGGCAATTACGCGCCCGGTCCCGGAGGAGCAGAGGCAGACGATCTTCTCCGCCGCATGAACTGTTCCTGTCCGGATATCCGATGGAAATTCAAACACCAGCC
>JAFUBF010000054.1 GCA_017460325.1 Clostridia bacterium
CCAGCTGCAGGCGCCGTTGGGCTCATTGCAGATTTCGTAGAGGATGTTGCCGTAGGTGCCGTAACGCTGAGAGATTTCCTCAAAGAAGGCCTTGGCACCGTCCAGGTAAACCATGGGATCCCGCTCCTCAAGGACATGCCAGTCGACAATGACGTACAGGCCCAGGGAAGAGGCAATGTCGATGCCCTTGGTCAGAAGGTGCATGAGCGACTCCTTGTCGCCGTCGGTCTGGTAGCCCATTGACCCGGCGGTATACAGGGCGAGGCGTATACAGTTGACGTGCCAGTTATCCCGCAGATACTGAAAGGTCTCCTTCGTTACATACTGGGGATACCATGCCAGACCGTGGGTGGAAACGCCGTGCAGCTGGAAGGGAATACGATTCCCGTCCATCAGCTTCGTACCGGAAACGTACAGGGGACCGTGAAGCGTATAGGGTGTATAGGAATAACTCATACTTGCGCCTCCAAATCAGGAAGGGATCTGCGATTGGCCTGCTGCGTTGCACCTTAACGATGCTTTGTAATGTCTCGTTCAAAGCAGCCGGTAAGCGGCGGTGCCTGGACCGGATCATGACCGGGAAATCAGCTCTGGACTGACCCTGAGCCGGTTTTCAATCGAAAACAGGAATTGCTACGGTGCGGTTTAAGCTGAGGTTATCTTCGACTTTGTCTCCCATAAAAGATTCAAGAAACGTAAAATAACCATTGCTTCCCATCTGTTTCGTCAGGTTCTGAACAGACTCCAGAATACGGAGAAGACAGATAATGTACTCCCCGTAATAGGCTTTCGCCCAAAAAGGATCTTCCAGATCCACGTGATGCTCTTTAAGCCCATCCCGGATTTCTTCAGAAGTCTCGGGATCAAACGCGCTCAGGAGAACATGACGGAGACGGGTGTTTGCGGGAGTTTCAAATTTTGCCGTGTCCGGTTTGGTTCCCGTCAACCGCCCGTTGAGTTCGTGAAGGACCAGCAAAATGGCTTCTTCCATGGCAGGACCGTTGGAGTCCGGGTAATGCCGCCAGATTTTGAGAGCGTTTGATTCCAAAGGGAACAGAACCATGGCATGGTCATCTTCGGTCATGTGAGGAATCTTTCCGAATTGTCTGGCAAGTGTTCTTGCAATGCTTTCAAATTGATACTGATTCATGTGGATGCCTTTCTTTGATCATCGGGTGAATGGCAAAACAGGAACGGAGCAAAACCCGGCGCCGACCTGCGATTACGGAAGAGGTGACGGAGATACGGATTTCCCTAAATCGTTTCTTATTTTATTACAGAACTGTTCCTGAGGCAAGTCTTAGATGGGAATTTGCACCCCTGAATGCTCGGTTACGGCTGGCGGAACGGTTCATCCGGTTATGGGGCAGAAACGGGATGTGAACAGATGTGGACCGGGACAATATGGTTATGTGACCATTAATGTGGTCATATGTGGTCACGCGACCACATTATCCTCTGTTGTGGATGAACGAAAAAATCGGTAAAATAATAGCAGAATCGAAGACGGACAGACGGGCAGTGTAATTTATAGTTTAGAAATACATTGATATTTTTTGGTGAGGTTGCATATGATCAGCCGAAAGGATATTGCATTACGTGCCGGGGTGTCCGTTTCTGTTGTTTCAAGAGCGCTGAATAACAGCGGCTATGTGGATAAGGAAAAGAAAGAGCGAATCCTTGCCCTGGCGCAGGAAATGGGGTACAGCCGTGAACCGGCGGCGATGCGTGGAAACGGAAATGAATCAAGGCTTCTGCTCTTTTATCTGAGGGATATCCGGAATCCGTTCTATACGGAGGTCTTTGAGGGAATCAGTGAGGAGGCTGAGCAGAAGAATTATGGCGCGGTTCTGTTTCAGTCGCGGGATTATGAACGGATTCCGAGACTGCCGGTAGATGGCGTCATCTTTTCCAATGAAGCGCTGGCGGTTGATTATCTCAAAACCGTGGGAAAAAAGTACTATCTGCCTGCAGTCAGCTGTTCCTACGGGTACAACTATCTCCTGCCCAGATCCATCCGGCAGATCGACTGTGATCTGCTTGAGGCCACGGTGATGCTCATTGAGTATCTGCAGAAAAGAGGCCACCGGAAAATCGCCATGATTTCCTCCGAGGATCTGACGCAGTTCAGTGTCCGGCTGATTGCCTGGCGATCGGCCATGCTGCCGGTGCTGGGCAGTCGCCTGCAGGATTATCTTTTTGCCGTGGAGGAGGATTCCGGGCGGAAAGACGTGGAGGATCCGTTTGAGTTTTCCTGCGATTTTTACGAGCGGGGGAGCATTGGGGCAAAACGCTTCTTTGAATCCGGCTGCGATGCCACGGCGGTCATCTGTTTCAACGAAAGCGTGGCGCTGGGATTCTGTCAGACGGCCGCGGCGATGAATCGCCGCATCCCGGAGGATCTTTCCGTCGTGGCGTTTGATCATACGTATATTTCGAAGTACTTTACGGTTCCGCTGACCATGGTCAGCCTGAACCCGCATCTGCAGGGACGTGAGTGTGCGCGGCACCTGATCGGCCTCATCAACGGGGAGGCGGGGGAACGCGTGCATCATGTGCCGGTGGAGATGATTGAAGGGGCATCGGTCCGGACAATCGGATAAGATC
>JAFUBF010000055.1 GCA_017460325.1 Clostridia bacterium
ACAGCATGCTGTGTGAACCATGGAGAATCGCCTTGCTGGTTCAAATAATCTGCGCGAAAATGGCGATTCTGGCTCAAATAATCTGCTGCATTACACAAGTTTTTTTGGAAGTTTTCTCATTCATATGCCTTTTAATTCCTGACAATTTTTTACGTTCTGAAGTTCTTTTCTTTTAGCTGTTTTTACAGTAGTGAAGTTCCGCAGTTAAGGCTGTCCGGTTACTGAACTGCATCGTTTGTCGTTCGCCTCACCTTTCTTTATCGCCTGTCCTGTCCACTCAGTTTCAGGCCTTCACATGCAACGAGAAGTATCTTACCGACATACTTTGGCCTGATAACGGCCCTTCTTTCTGTCTTTTGCTCTACGATGAACTCACTCAAATGGCAGAACGTGAATACTACATAAAGATGAAAGAAGAACTGCCACAGAAGGCAGTCCTTCTTTCGTCTGATTACTTAAAATACCGATCCAAAAGCCCCTTAAACGCTTTTCCGTGCCGAGCCTCATCTCTCGCCATTTCATGCACGGTATCATGAATGGCGTCCAGATTCAGCGCTTTCGCTTTCTTGGCAAGTTCGGTCTTTCCGGCGGTTGCACCGTTCTCCGCATCAACCCGCATCTGCAGATTCTTCTTGGTAGAATCCGTCAGCACCTCGCCCAGCAATTCTGCAAACTTAGCTGCATGCTCTGCCTCTTCAAAGGCCGCTTTCTCGTAGTACAGACCAACCTCAGGATACCCTTCGCGGAAAGCCACACGGCTCATCGCCAGATACATTCCCACCTCAGAGCACTCACCGGTAAAGTTCTCACGGAGACCCGATTTAATCTCTTCGGGAACATCCTTTGCAATTCCTACGATATGCTCAGCCGCCCAAACCATTTCGCCTTCCTGCTTGGTGAACTTGGATGCCGGTGCCTTACAAACAGGGCATTTAAAATCTGCCGGGAGCTCCTCTCCCTCGTACACATAGCCGCAAATACCGCAAACCCACTTTGTCATTTTCTTTTCCTCCATTCAGTTACTTTCTGCCATCAGGCAGTTTTTACAGATCCCATATGCGGTCACATCCGTTTTCATTACCGAATGCCCACACTTCGCAACTATCTGTTCCAAAGGTAACGAAAACTCTGCATGAATATCGTACAGATTCCCACACTGTCTGCAAATAAAATGCATATGTGGCTCTCTCACATATTCATAGACAGACGTTCCGCCCTCAAGAGACAGACGATTGATGATGCCCTGTTCACACAGACGATCCAACGCTCGATACACCGTAGCCCGGCCGACATCATCCAGATGGTTCAGAATCTCATCTGCCGTCAAATGAACCTGGTTTTCCGAAAGAGTTTGCAATACACGATGCATAAGCGGGGTGAGTTTTTCTTTTCCCCTTGACACTTGCTGCATCTCCCTTCCAGTTCTGAGACTCTGTATCAATATTGTAAAAGAAAGAATTGCAGTTAGTCAACGCTATCTTTTAATCTTTATTCGTCGTCCCGTTGAACAGGGCCTTCCTTCTAATCAGAATTATAACCATCAACACAGCAAATCCAATTCCACTTAGTATCGATGCAATTGTCCATGCAGCCGGTGGTTCAAACCAGATACGGAAGCTACTTTCCTCTCGCACATTCCTTGCATTCAGCTGGATCACGTTGTTGGTTCCGCGTACAAGCTCTACCCCATCACAACCAATTCCCTCCGCACGATACCCCGGATAGTAAAGGAGAGGAAGATCAATCATGTGATCACCCGGAGTAGTCCGAATGGTAAACGTCAGATTTGTTCCATCTTTCAGATAAGCCGTTACCTCTCTGGGATCCAGTCCTTTCAGATGAATCTCTCCCGGCCAAAGAGCCTCGTTGTCTGTAAACAGATAGATGTATTCAGACTGTCCGATATAGGATGTCACATAACTGTCCGGATAAATTAGAGGTTCCTCTTCAATTTTGCACTGCATGGTATAGGCAGCCGGCAATATCCCCAGAACAATCATCAGGACCGCACCGGCCTTTCTCCATTTGTCATCTTTCAGATACCCCAGCGCCGCCGGAATCGACAGCATTGGCACCGCCACCCCGACCAGACGCCACGGAAACTGCATCTGCTGCGCAACAGCCGAAAACGGCTTGCGCATATTTGAAATTCTCTCCCATGGTGTGATATCCGTCGCCATCAGAAGCAATCCCGTTCCAAAGACCATCAGAACGTTACAGATTCTTTCCAGTCTTCTGTTCTCATCAGACTTTAATTTACTGAATTTGAGGAGGAGAAACAGAGTAATTCCTGCCATTAGTGCAAGTCCGGGAATAACCCCGATACTGTACGCATAATCCTCAGCCTCCGGCGCAACTTCCCCCTTGTTTCCTGAAAATCCTATCAGGTAAGAACCCAGAGACAGCGTGTTTCTCTGAGGCAGCAGAGAAACATTTGTATTGATTCCTTCCTTGATATAATCGAACATCGGAACAAAAAAGCCGATGCAACAGACAAGTGTCAGAACCGCCGCCACCAGAACAGCTCCCATCCGCTTTGGTTCCTTAACCAGTTTCGGAAGACAGATAAAAGCCGCAGCGGCACACAGAATTACACTGAAAAGCGTACTGAGCAGATGTGAGCAGGCAATTCCAACCATTGAAAGCGCAAGAAGCGGCCATTTTCTCACATCTCCTGTCAGAACCTCTGCCATCGCCGCAATCAGAAGCGGGAAAAAGATCATGGCAAGACTCTCCCCATAAGTTGCACGGGTATAAAGATTTGCCAGTCTGTAGATAGAAAACATGTACAGTCCTGTTACTCCCAAGGCTGTGTCCCGTCGTCCTGTCAGCATCTTCATGCTGAAGTAGCAGGATACTGCTGTCGCAGCATTGATCGTAAAAACAAAAATACGAAGAACTGCCGCCAGTGTCACTCCGAGATTGCGTAGAATCGCCGGAAAATACAGGAACAGTTCCGGATAGAACTCCGATGCCGCATATCCGTACCCGTTAATAGTCGATGCGTGAATCCGAACAGGAAACTGTCCCTGTCGAAGCGCCGCGGCAATTCCTTCAATCCGGTTTACATGGAACATGAGATCATGACCGTTATAAATCCCCTGCCAGAAAAGAGGTGCAGAAGCAAATATAGTCAAAATGATCAGTAAAAATGCCGTCTGCTGACGTTCTCTGCAGATCGCTTTCACTTCTTCACAGACAGCGTTTTGATTTGTCGGCAGAACCGCCTGACAGTCCAAACCTGATAAACCGGCATTTCGCGACACACCAATTCCCTCGCCCAGTGCCAACATAATGGTTGCCATGATTCCGAGCACGAAAAGATACGCCAGCAGATCCCGGTCTATCGTTGTCGTCCCACGCTTAACAATCGTTGCTGCGCCTACTCTTTGTGGGTCACTCACTGAAAGCCTGATATGTTCAGCTGCATCTGTTACGGTAAAGGAAACCGTAACTGACCCCTCCGAAGGAATATCCTCTGCGGTTCCCCCACGAATAAAATTCTGCTTACCGGCACAGACAATTCTACAGGACAGCGCCTCTGTGCCATACACTTTCAGATTTACGTCATATGTCCCCCACATCAGATTCAGTCCGTTTTCATCCACCGCCCGTCGTGCATCTTCGATGTGCAGCATTCCGATTCCTTCGTAGATTCCGTCATAATTTCTCACTGCAGCCTGATACTGTACTGCGCTCTTCAGCGACTGCGCATCTTCTTCATCCTTCTCTGCCTGCTCCTCGCCAATCACAAAGGACGACAGTTCCTCTCCCTCAAAAACGAATGTAAAACGGTCATGTCTTGAAAAGATCACAGCCACCGCAAACAAAATCACCCAAAGCAGTAACAGCTTCATCCAGAATTTCATCCATCGGCCTCCCATCCACCTCAGAGATCATTTCTTTCGAGATTCAGATATTCCGCTTCAGACGGTGTCATCTCAACCTTTAATGCATCCAGGTTTTCCGTCAGACGTCCGGCATTGGTTGTACCTGCCACGGCAAATACATTCAGGTTTTGCCCGAATACCCAGCGCATCGCTACCTGTGCAACCGTCGCTTTTTTTGCAGCAGCCAGCCGTTCACATCGTCTGAGCCGTTAGCAATTCTGAGGGCACGCA
>JAFUBF010000056.1 GCA_017460325.1 Clostridia bacterium
GGATAAACGAAAAAGCAAGAAACCATTAAAAGTCCTGCCGCCGAGGCAGGCCGTTCACTGGCAGCCTCTTCTCGGAGGACGAATCGGGAAACTGCTGATCCTGCTGTTCGCGGCAACACTGATCGGTCTCATGTTCTCCGGGCTTCAGGCCATTGAGATGCCAGCTCTCGTTGTTGTCCTCAGTGTGCTGATCATCTCGGGGCTGACCCTCTTTTTCGTCAATGAGGGAATGTCATCGGGTGTGAAGGACACGGAAATGAGCCGTCGGGTGGAGAAAACGGAAAAAGACGGCGGGCATGTGATGGGAGCGGAGGATGCAGCGTGCTACAGTCCGGTGCGTGCCGTAGTTGCGGCGGCCGTGGCCTTCGCGGTCCCGATTCTGCTGTCTCTTTTTGTGGCGGTGAACGCCAAACCGTACACCTATGTCCTGCAGGACCTTCCTTCATGGCTGTCCTCCACCTATGCCAGCCGCTCCGATGTGATGCTTCCGCTGGGGGCATATGCACAGAGCATTCCCATGACAGCGGTTGACTGGGTTCGGCTGGTTGCCCGGGTGTTTGGAATGATCTTTGTCAAGATCTTCCCGGATCCCCTGCATCAGGGGCTTCTGATCGATCGCGTCCTTCCGTGCTTTTTCCTTGTGTATCCTATTGGTTACATAGTGGGATATCTCTTCGGCCCGAGGCGCCAGGCGATTCTGGCCAGAAAGCAGAAAAGAGCCAAAAAGGTGGCCGTGAAAAAGGCCCAGAAGAGGAGCCTCGCTGAGGAGCTTACAAAAACCGGTGCAGAGGTTCATTACGGGCAGAGGAACGATCAGAAAGTTGACAAAAACCGTCTGATCTGATCCTGCCGTTCCGGACTGAGAGACGGAAACGGAGCAGTTTTGCCGGGGTGAAACGAGAAGGCGGTGGGAATTCATGCGAATTATTTCGGGGGAAGCCCGTGGCAGGACGTTGGTGGCACCTGCCGGTCAGAAGACGAGACCGACGCAGGATTATGTAAGGGAGTCCCTGTTTAATATTCTCCGGTTTCAGGTGGACGGGGCGATGGTGCTGGATCTGTTTGCGGGAACCGGAGCACTTGCGCTGGAGAGCATCAGTCGCGGGGCCAAGGGTGCGGTACTGGTCGATTCGGACCGGGCGGCCTGTGAGGCAATCCGGAAAAATATCCAGTCTGTTCAGTGCGGTGAAAAGTGCAGACTGATTCAGCGGGATTATCGTCAGGCTGTGGAAGAACTGGCGCGAACCGGGGGAAAATTTGACCTGGTTTTTCTGGATCCGCCCTATCGGATGACGGAGACCGGGGAAATTTGCCGGAAACTGGCCGATCACGACCTGCTCAGGCCCGGCACACTGATCCTGGTTGAGCACCGCAGGGGAAATTCACCACAGATGGATGAACGGTTTCAGCCGGAACAGGCCAGAAACTACGGAGATACCGAAATTACGTTTGTTCGGTATAAGGGGAATGAGGACGAGAAATGAGAAAACTGCTCTATGCAGGAAGTTTTGATCCGATTACACTGGGGCCTAAGGATCTGATCCGGAGGGCTTGCGGGCTTTGTGATGAATTGATTGTTGCGGTGATGATCAACCCGGACAAGCACGCGTTTATTCCGGCAGAACAGCGGGTAGAGATAATTCGCCGCGCCTGTGCCGGACTGGATCATGTAAAGGTGACGTTCCATTCCGGCCTTCTGGTTGAGTGTGCCAGAGAACACGGGGTGGATGCCGTCATACGCGGATTGCGGCCACTGGGCGATTTTGATTCGGAGTTTTCAATGGCACAGGTCAATCGAATGCTTGGGGGAATCGAGACATTGATGCTGGCAGCAGATGACCGATATGCATATATTTCATCGAGCATGGTGAGGCAGATCGTTTCCTTTAACGGCGACATAAAGACACTGGTTCCTTCGGATCTGGCAGATGAAATTACAAAAGCGATCCGGGTCGGGGCTCGGTGAGGGAGGATAAAATGGACGAAAGAAACCAGCAGACGGAGCGCCCGACAAGACGGGTTCAGCTGAATGCGGAGACCGTACAGAATGGGCAGAATATCCGGCAGTCTGAGGGGACAGAGACAAGGCAGCCCGCCTATCTTCGTGCAAGAGAAGAACCGCGACAGGAACAGGACGAGAGTCAGAATCCGGTGGTGTTTGAAAGCCTGGACCAGATTTTTCAGGTTATTTCAAAAATCGAGGAAGTGATCGGGGGCGGCATGAAATTCCCCGTCATGAAATCGCGGGTATTTGTAGATTCGGGCGAACTTTATGATCTGATCGGACAGCTGCGGCTTGGATTCCCGCGCACGGTGAGGGAAGCAAAGCAGATCATTGACAAACAGGATGAGATTCTCGAAACGGCCAGCAATGCATCAAAAGAGTTAAGGGATGCGGCGGACAAGTATTATGTGGATGCCGTGGAAAGTGCGGATCGGTACGGCCGGGAAAAGCGGATGGAGGCAGACAAGTATGACCGTGAACTTCGCGCACTGGCCAATCAGGATGCCAACAATCTGCTTGCGGATGCACAGACTCGTGCGGACCAGATTATGAAGGATGCACAGAGAAGGCAGAGTGAACTGGTCAATGAAAATGAAATTGTCCGGCGAGCCAATGCGTTCTCCATGGAAATCCGGGATAAGGTGCAGAGAGAATCGGACCAGGTATATTCGCAGGCCTGCATCCAGTCCGACAAAATTCTGAGTGGAGCAACGGCGGCCCTTTCAAAGGCAGCAAATGACCTGGCGCAGCTTCGGGATACACTGCTGAACCCGAATGCAGGAAAGACGAACGGTTATAACGGTCCGATGTGATCGGAAAATGGAAAGGCACATAATGAACAACAGACTGTATATTGTAGTACCGTGCTATAAGGAAGAGGCGGTATTGCCTGAAACCAGCCGACGCCTCAGAGAAAAGCTGGAAGCGCTGATGGAGCAGGGGAAAATCGACTCGGATTCCCGGATCCTCTTCGTAAACGACGGGTCGACGGACCGGACGTGGCCGCTGATTGAGCAGTATCATAAAGAGGCTCCACATATTTTTTCAGGGGTGAATCTTTCCAGAAACCGCGGTCATCAGAATGCACTTCTGGCGGGGCTCAGCACCGCGGTGACAAGGGCAGACGTGGTTATTTCCATGGACGCGGACCTGCAGGATGACATTGATGCAGTGGACGCAATGATTGATGAATATCACAACGGCTATGACGTCGTGTACGGCGTGCGGAGCAAGAGGGAAACGGATACGTTTTTCAAGCGGTTTACGGCGGAAGGTTTTTATAAAATCATGCAGGCGCTGGGGGTGGACATCGTCTTCAACCATGCGGATTACCGCCTGATGAGCAGGCGTGCTCTCGAGGGTCTGATGCAGTTTTCGGAGGTCAATCTGTTTCTCCGGGGAATTGTTCCGCAGATTGGATACCCATCGACAACCGTGACTTATGAGCGGGCGGAACGATTTGCGGGGGAGAGCAAGTATCCGCTGAAAAAAATGATCGCATTCGCGGCAGATGGAATTACGTCTTTTTCCGTTAAACCGATACGCCTCGTGCTTTTTGCAGGGATCATTGTATTCCTTTGCAGCCTGGTCATGTTTATTTATGCGATCGTTACCAAGGTGGCCGGGAAATCAACCTCCGGATGGTCGAGCCTGATGGCCTCCATCTGGATGCTGGGCGGCATTCAGTTGCTGGGACTTGGAATTGTCGGCGAGTACATCGGGAAAACTTACAACGAAACAAAGCGCCGTCCGCGGTACATTATTGAGCAGGTACTGGATACAGACAATGCAGAACAGGAAAAGTGAGATTGTAATTGTTCCTCTCGGGCCAGATGATGGATCACTGATGACCCTGGGGGCCTGTGAGGCACTTCGGAAGGCGGAACGCGTCATTCTGAGGACCGGTAGGCACGGTGCGGTCCGTCTTCCGGAGTTTGAGGAGATTTCATTCGAAACGCTGGATGAACTGTACGATCAGGCCGGGGATTTTGACGAACTCTGTCAGATTGTGGCGGACTATCTGATCGACCAGGTCCTTCAGGGGGATCTGTGTTATGCGGTTCCGGATCCTGTCAGTGATGCAACGGTTAAAAAACTGATTCAGTCCCTGCCGGATTCCGTCTCGGTTCGTCTGCTGGGCGGTGTTTCGTTGCCGGCCAGTGTCCTTGCTGCGGCTGCGCCCCTGAACAGGACCTGTCCGGACAATGTGCATGTGTATTATGCCATGGCACTTAACAATGGACGCGTTCAGATGGAGCCTCAGATTATCTGCGAAATCAACGACCGGATTCTGGCATCGGATGTTAAGCTCTGGCTTTCGGATCTCTATGATGATGATACCGAAGTGATCTTTTTTGAAAACGCCGGGGCGGAGTTGCCGGAGGGGAAGGTCATCCGACTGTTTGATCTTGACAGACAGCCCCGGTACGACCACAGAACCGCCGTATTTGTTCCGGAAATTGACATCCTCAGGCGGAAGCGGGCGAGCTATGAGGATCTGGTGAAAGTCATCGCCTTTCTCCGCTCACCGGACGGATGCCCATGGGACCGTGCACAGACGCACAGACCGCTCCGACGATATATGATTGAGGAGGCCTGTGAGGCGGCGGATGCAATGGGAGCGGAGAACTCGGAGAAAATCGCGGATGAACTGGGGGATGTGCTCCTCCAGGTGGTGCTGAATGCGCAGGTTGGAGCGGACCACCGCGATTTTACGGACCGTGATGTAACCAGTGCCATAACTGCGAAAATGATTGCTAGGCATGAACACGTATTCGGATCTGCCAGAGCAGATACGCCGGATGCGGTTATGGATGTCTGGGAGGCGGTCAAGAAACGGGAATATGGGGATCAAAGTGTCTATGAACGGATAATGGAACTCCCGGAATCGTTGCCAACACTTCTTAAAACTCAGAAAATGCTGAAACGGGAAAGTCAGGGAACGGGAAGAGATCTGGATGCGAATGCAGCCAGACAACAGATTCTCGATGCGCTTCGGACAGAGATGCCCCTTACCGAAACCAGCCTGGCGCTCTGTCTCGAGGCATTGTGTACCATGGCAGAGGTTGGCGGGATGGATGCGGAATCCGCTCTGCGCGAACGGATTGCTTATCGGACGGAGCAACTGAAAGGGGTTCCATCGCAGGATGACAGATTGTCAGATTCGGACCGTTGATCATACAGCAATGTTAGATGAGAGGCCTGAGACTGAGTAGGGCGGATGCTGACACGGCCCTGGAAGGGGAAAACAGAAATGAATAAATCAGAACTGTGTGTCTCGATTGCCAACCGTGTGGGAATGTCACAGGCAAGTGTCGAAGAGGTTCTGGATGCATTTGTAGAAATTGCCCTTGACCGTCTGGCGGATGGTGAAAAAGTCCAACTGTATCGCTTCGGAACATTCGACATTCGTGAACGGGAGGAGCGACAGGTGTACAACCCTAAGACAGAGACTTACACGAGAATTGCTCAGAGACGAAGCGTTGTGTTCAAACCGGGGAAAGAACTGAAGGATCTGAGAAAAGAACTGTAACGGATTTCTGCAGGCAGGCGGGAATCAGGGGAGACAAAGAAAGGGAATCCATGTACGGCAGGAAGTTGGGAGGAGTTTTGGCTGCAGAGGTGGCCATACTTGCTGTGTTGCTGTGCATCTTTTTCGTGGCCCGGAATGGAACCATGAGGTCGGTGGATGCCGCACTTTCTGAATGGACGTCGGGGCATGCACACTGGGCAGAGGGATGGGAAATCGAGAAGGGAAACCTGGTCAAACTGACCAGTCCGTTTCTGATCGTTCCGAAAGGGACCTATACGCTCAGTGTGGACTATTCCTGCGAAGCAGATGAAAATCTGACCATGACGGCGCCGGAAGGGATGCATTACTTTATTCATGGAGGGAATCTCCGGCTGAATCCTATTCTGCACAGTGTACAGACTGATTTTACCGTCGATGAGGGAATCGACAACCTGGTATTGGAACTCGTCACCAGCGGAAAGGGTGATGTCCGGATTACCGACGTTCGGATCGAGCAGAACCGGAATGATCTGGGGCAGATCTGTGTGTTCTATGTTTTCGGTGTGCTGTTTTTCGATTTCTTTCTGATCCAGAGAAAAGTCTGGCGACGGGAACAGGTTTTTGCCTTCTACGCCCTTCTGTTTTTTGCCTCCCTGCCGCTGTTTATGCCCGGCATACAGCTCGGACAGGATCTTCGTTTCCATTTCATGCGGCTTGAGGGACTTTGGCGTGCACTGAGTACAGGACAGATTCCCTCCCGAGTCCAGGCAGCCTGGTTTGGAGGTTACGGGTATCCTGTCTCCATTTATTACGGAGACATTCTTTACTATCCTTCTGCGCTGATGCGTATGATGGGTGTCCCATTGGTCACCGCATACAAATTCTACCTTTTTTTGGTGACGTACCTGACGGTCCTTTCGACCTTTGTCTGCTTCCGGCGAATTACCGGCTCAGTTCTTCCAACTGTTTTGGTATCCTCTGCCTATGTCCTGGCACATTATCGTCTGTATGATGTTTACATTCGTGCAGGGGTTGGAGAGATGAGCGCGTTTATCTTTTTCCCCCTGATTCTGCTTGGTCTTTGGGAAATGGTCCGCTGCCCGTCGTTTACGTTCCGTCTGGCGCTTCGCGATGGCGCACTGATTGCGGTCGGTCTGGCAGGCATTATCTGCAACCATATGCTGTCAGGTGAAATAACGCTGATTACGTTTGCGTTGGTATGCCTCCTGTATCTCCCTCAGGTGATAAAGAAGCAGGGAATGGTTACTCTTTGCGCCGGTGCGGTGCTCTCCGTTGCCATTGCGGCCTACTTTGCTGTCCCGTTCCTGGATACATATCGTTCCGTGGAGGTGGCTGTCAGTGGATCGCTGTCCGGTGGAAACAGGCACATGATACAGCCGTATGGCGCTTTTCTCTCACAGTTTTTTGCCTTTACGGAGAAGATAGACGGTTATTCGGTGGAGGAGGCGAGGGTGCGCTTTGCGCTAACGCCGGGTCCGGCTCTGATGCTGACATTTGTTGCCGGGATTGCAGCGGTTTTCCTGGGAAAAGACAGAAAGAGGATCTGGAAACCGCTACTGCTTGCAACGCTGATGCTCTGGATATCGTCCGATTTGTTTCCGTGGAATGTCCTGGCATTGCGGACGAGGATCGGACGGATTCTGTCACAGGTACAGTTTCCATGGCGCTACCTGAGTATGGCTGTTGTCTTCCTGAGTGTGCTGTTGGCGGAACTGCTGCGGATGCCGATCTGTCGACGATGGAAAGTGGAAGTGGCAGCTGTCATTCTGGGCCTCTGCCTGTATTCAACCTGTGACTACTTAAGTCAGTATATTTCGGGCGCAACCATTACGAAGGCCTGGGATATGGGGGAAATATCTGATGCTGCCGCAATGAATTATGAATACTGGCGGGAGGGGGCGGACGGAGCTCTGTTTACGGGAGAGATGATTGTCTCTGAGGGAACGGAGGCCGAAGTACTTCGCAGAACCGGCATGCGGACGGAGCTGATGTGCCGAACTGAGGGAGCCGGGACGGTTACATTGCCTCAGGTAAACTACGGAAATATGCGGGCAATAACGGACACAGGTGAACAGCTCACAGTGACGGATGGGCCTAATATGCAGGTCATGATTGCTGTACCGGGTGGTTTCAGCGGAAAGATTACATGTGATTATCATGAGCCGCTGCTCTGGCGGTTGTGTGAAATTTTTTCCCTTCTGGGAATTATCTGTGCTGTCCTGCTCATTTTTCGGGGAAGGAAAGAGACTGGCAATGTGGAGGAACCGATTCTTTTGGGAGGGCAAAAAGCGGTTGTAAGTGGAGGCGTTAATCATATTGGATGGAAAGAACCTTAAGAAAGTGGAGAGATTGATCTTCTTGGGGAGAAAGAGGTATGGAAAAGTGAAGGGATCGATCTTTCAGGGAATGTAACAAATCGAGACTGGTGGAGGAATTTGTCATTTTAAGTAGAAGGATATTTGGGAAGGTGGAGGAATTGATCTTCTTATAAAGAAAGAATCTGGTTCAAGTGGAGAGAAAGGCCTTCTCAGAGGACTGGAAAAATGGAGGAGTCGACCTTTTCCGGAAGTGTAAGGAATTGAAGAGAATGGAGAGGTTGGTCTTCCTGGAGAATAGAAATTCGGGAAAAAGTGGAGGAATCGATTTTCTCAGAACGTAAAAAGATGAGGAAAGTGGAGCGATTGACCTCTTCAGGGAATGAGCAGGTCTGTCAAGACCATAAGTCTGGGAGGAAAACAACGGATTATGGTGAACCGGTCGACTGTGAAGTCGGATGCCGGGGCACTGCAGATAAAGGAGACGGGAAAATGCAGGCAGATTATCTGATTGTCGGTGCTGGGCTGTATGGCGCAGTATGTGCGCGTGAGCTCGCCGCTAAAGGGTATACCTGTCTGGTTATCGACAGACGGGATCATATTGCCGGGAACATTTACACGGAAAACATCCACGGGATCAATGTTCACCGTTACGGAGCTCACATTTTTCATACCAATGACCGTGAAGTA
>JAFUBF010000057.1 GCA_017460325.1 Clostridia bacterium
CCCCAGCGCCTCACGTCGCATTTCAATCAGCTGCATATCACTGCCGAACTGCTGTACCGGTTTATTGGGCAGCAGTTTCACCAGAACAAAGCAGATGGAAATGATGATCAGAAACGTAAAACACATCAGGACAATCCGTTTCAGTACATACTTACCCATATCGATCTCCCATCTCATTCGCTCTATGGAAAAATGAGACAGAGGAATGCTCTGCCTCATTCGGAAATTCCGGTGTTGTCTTTCCTTACAGATCCTGTTCCAAAGCCGGAGGTTTATTTATAGAAGAGGGTTCCGCCCTGCTCTCTGACACACGCTTCCCACTGGGCATCATCATAGTTATAGGTCAGATACTTGAGACCACCGCGGCCAAGCGGGAACACCTCATCCTCCACATAGTACTCCACTTTCATGCTCTTCAAATTGGCCGAGGTATCCCCCATGAGCGGAATGAAATCATAGTTCTGCAGAATCGCATTCTCACAGGCAGCCAGCACATGAATTCGGTCCTGTTGACTGTCGCGAATATCGATCGTTGCCTCGGTTCCGTCCTCTTTCGTGACGGTCACTGCATCCCCGTTCATGGAGCGGTACCAGGTAAAAATGTCCGTCGTGTACTTTTCCCCGTTCAGTTCCACCGTCAGCATGGCCTTGGTGCTGTCCCAGGCGGGATCGTACTGGTAGGTCGGCGTCACATACACCTCAATGAGGCCGAAAGGATCAAAGGAGGAACCGGTCCAGCCGACACCAAAGAGCATGTCGACACGGTTTGTTTTCAGGGCATCGGCAAAGCCGTTCCCAAGCGTTGCATCCCGGATGAAGGTCAGCTTACCTTCCAGCTTGGTTCCCTTCACAGCCTCCGTGTAATTGTTGACAATAAAGTCATACCCGTTGTTGTAAAAAACTGAAGTGGCATTGGGCGTACCGACCGTGATCTGCACAATGTCCGACTCTTTCATCAGTCCTGTTTCAATGGCGATGTCATAGGCTTTGTCAAAATACTGCCTTGCCAGTTCCGGATCGTATCCGGTGATGGCATCAATGGCATCATCCACGGTCGCGTAGAGCTTTCCTTCGCCAATCTCGTCATTCAGCCCCCAGAAATTCACCACAACCTGCTTGGCCTCATCCATGTTGCGGTAAAAAGTTCCCGACTCAGGATCCCCGACAATCTGGCCGCCGTAAAGCGCAAAGGCCGGCTGATTCATGGGGATGGCCGCCGCACAGAAATCCTTCCGGTTCATGCCAAGCGACATGGCCATGCGAAACTCCTTTACCGTCAGGATGGTCTTGTTGATATTGGCACCGGCCGTGCTCTGCGCATGACGGAGTGCTTCCATATCCGGATTGAACACCATGGCAAAGACCGAATCGCCCTCACTATAGTATGTATACTCCGATGTGGCATACTCCTCAATCGTATCACGATTAAGCCCAACATCATCCAGTTCCCCGTTCAGAAACATCTCCAGCTGCGTGCTGGGTTCCTGTACGTACCGGGTGACGATCCGATCAGTCTCATACTGTCCTTCATAGGCCTCATCTGAATACCCGAACCAGTTTTCGTTGCGGACAAGTTCGTACACCTTGTCGGACTGGAAGGTAGCAAGACGGTACGGCCCCCAGGACATGGTCGTCTCCGCGCTGGTTCCGTATGTCGTGGTAAAGACACCATCTTTTACCGTGGACGTTTTCTCGTACAGATCCCGGTTCACCAGGTACAGTCCGGAGACTCTGTACTTCAGGTCAAAGCCGGTCAGCTTTTTGGCCAGAACCAGTGTCAGCTCATCCTTGCCCGTCTCAAGGAAGCCCACCTTGTCAAAGGACACCGCATCCGGTGACCGGATGTAACTGATGGACAGTTCCTCTCCGGCCCATTCCAGTTTCTGCGCCGCATCGGCCCAGGTACAGTATTCAGCACCCGCGCCCTCGGTGAAAAAGGTATACAGCTCGGGAACCGTCAGCGGCGTTTCCACCACCTTGTCCTCTGCCTCTCCGGTCCAGCTCCGGGTGGTAAAATCATAGGTGTCCCCATAGGACGCGCCCCAGTTGATATACCCCTTTTCATCGGAAAACCGGTCAAGGAACGTCTGCATATCCCCGATTTTTTCCAGCTCCATCACGTCGTTGAAGCTGACCTGTTCCACGAGGCCCTGCTTGAGATACGCCTCCGCGTTGGTGATGACAAGGTTACTGTTGTAATACCCGCCTGCACGGTAATTCTGTGCCTCAGGGCTCAGCAGCTTTTCGGCAGAATAGACAAAATCCGCTGCATGAATTTCCGTTCCGTCCTCCCACCGGAGATCGCTTCTCAGCGGAATCCGCCAGGCACGGCCGGTTTCACCGGCCTCAATTCCCCACTCGGACCCGACATACTGCTCGGTAACATCCTCCGGGAAATCCGCCGCTGCCAGAGGTTTCAGAACATATCCGTCCTGATCCTCATTAAAATCAAACTCGTACAGTGAAGTGCTCAGATAGCCCTCCAAAGCCATATCTGTTGCCGTCTTTTCCCGGAGCGGATTCCAGATCGTCGGAAACGTTGCAACCGCTTCATTATACGTACGAACGTCGCTCTCGGCAAAAGCGACCAGTGTCAAAAGCATCAGAAAGAGAAAAACAGTCAAAAACCGTTTCAACACTTACACCTCCAAAGTGGTATTTTTCGATGTCTGCATTATATCCGACTTCCGGCACATTGACAAGAGACAGCCCGTTTCCAGATAAAGTTCCTCTGCGGAACGGTCCTCTGTCCGGACACCCGGCAGGGACGCTATTGCTCCTCATAACGGGCCATGGCCGTCCCGTCAAATCCGGGTACACATTCCCAGACCGACGACCGAATCCGGACACTGGCCCGGCCATTTTCGCGCATGGAAACAGCCACATGGACGGCGCAGCTGGTATCCCCGACCAGCTCAATTTCAGCCCGGTATTCCCCGTTCCCTGTCATGCCGCCGGTGGACAGGCACGGCCCGATGGGATCAAACACGCCGGGAACCCACCGTCCAGGTTCCGCCGGCACCCGGATGATCCCGGCATCTGTCTCAAGGGTGAGGCTGTCCTCCTTGAGGATGAGGACCCGGACCGGATCAATCGGGGTGACCAGCCGGAGATACACCGGTCTTCTGACCCGCCAACCACAGACCGCCGGTACGGAATAATCCGAAAGGGCCGAGAGGATCTCCGGATCCGCCCCCAGTTCCGGGTCCGCCGTGATCCCGGCCAGATGCCGAAAGAAGGCATCATAAATGGACTGCACGCCGGTCCCCTCCAGAATCCGGTCTGCTGTCGTCGTCAGGGTCAGCCGGGACTCCGGCAGGCACAGACCCATCTGTCCGCCCATGCCATACATGGAAAAGCCGCGGCGCATCATCCAGAAATAATACCCGTATCCGTATCGTTCCTCCGGCATGGACCGTTGGTCGGTACAGACCTGACAGGAGGTAGCCGCCCTCAGATAGTCAGGGTCCAGCAGTCCTCTGCCGTCGCTGATGCAAAAATCGCTGAGTCTGGCAACTTCAGAAAGTGGCAGAATCAGACCGGTTCCCGCCTGCGGATTTCCGGCCCCATCCAGGAGCCACCGGGCATGATGAATCTGCAGCGGTTCAAAGAGACGTTCCCGGACAAAGGACAGGAGCGACGTCCCGGTAAGCCGTCCGACCAGGGTCCCCAGCACCTGCGTGGTACCGGTATCATACGTAAACAGAGTTCCGCCCGCATGCCCGGGGGTTCCCTGAAAGAAGGGCCGGGTCCAGTCCCGGTCCAGGAGCGGCCGGTAGCACGTCCGGTCATAGCAGGCGGTCATGGTCAGCAGTTCACGCACCGTAAGGCGCTCCAGTTCCTCCGGTACCTCCTCTGGCAGCATCTCCGGGAAAAAGGGCGCAACCCGGTCCGAAAGGCGCAGTTTCCCCTCCGAAACAAGGATTCCCACCGCCAGGGATACCACGCTTTTGCTGACGGAATAGAGTCGGTGCCCCGTGTCATTATCAAACGGAGCCGCACCGGCCGCAAGAATGCGTTCCCCGTCCTGACGGATTTCAAAGCCGTGAAGGTTCAGGGGACGGATTTCCTCAATAAAGTTCAGGATTCTCTCTCTGGCATTCATCGTTGTTCCTTTCGCTCCAATGCCGTAAGGCACGAACATGAAAGAAAAGAGCAGTACCGACACTGCTCCTTTCCCTGTTATTTACTCCTGAACGTTGCCGGCCGCATTTGCCGCCTCACGTTCATTGATCTTTTTCTGATTGATGAGGGAGAAGATAACCACACCAACCGCCACAACGAAGAAGCCGATGGCGATGGGATAGTGAATGATC
>JAFUBF010000058.1 GCA_017460325.1 Clostridia bacterium
AGAGCCGGCAACGACATTTGCCATATCCTGCATGTCGAAGATGGAGAGAAGATCCATGGCCCGCTCATGCTGCCGGCGTTCGCCGGACCAGAAACCCAGAAGGCGGAGAATGCCGCTGAACATGTTGTAGCGAACCTGGTTGTGCAGGCCGATACGGACGTTGTCCTCCACGGTCATGTTGGAGAAGAGACGGATATTCTGGAAGGTACGGGCAATGCCCATCATGCTGGCCTGGGCGGTGTTCATGCCGGCCGTGTCCTTGCCGTTGATGAGAATAGTGCCCATGGTGGGCTGATAGACTTTGGTCAGAAGATTGAATACGGTGGTTTTGCCCGCACCGTTGGGGCCGATCAGGCCGGCGATTTCGGTGCGCCCGATGATCAGGTTGAAATCCTCGACGGCATGCAGACCGCCGAAGTCGATACCCAGATTCCGGGTCTCAAGAACGGGACGCTCATTGACATCGCGCTCCGGAAGAATGCCGTGACTGGGTGCGGGAACCATCTTTGTACGAACGGGCTGACTCATGGTTTGTCCTCCTTTGCCGCAGATGATTTTTTGCCGGGCTTAAGACCGTTGAAGAACGTGCGGAGTGTCGGGTTGTTGGATGCCAGCATGACCAGAATCAGAACGATGGCATAGACCAGCATGCGGTAGTCCGAGAAGGCCCGCAGGAGCTCCGGAAGAACGGTCAGAAGGGTTGCGGCGATGATGGATCCGCGAATGTTTCCAATGCCGCCCAGAACAACAAAGACAAGAACCAGAATGGAGGTGTCAAACTTGAACTTGGAGGCGGTAATGGTGGAGAAGTTGAGTCCGTAAAGGGCTCCGGCCATGCCGGCCAGTACAGCGGAGGTGACGAAGGCCATCATCTTGTATTTGGTGACTCGGAGACCGACGGATTCGGCGGCAATCCGGCTGTCACGGATGGCCATAATGGCCCGGCCGGAGCGGCTGTCAATCAGGTTCAGCACCACCAGGAGGGTAATCATGATCAGGACAAAGCCCATGACGAAAGTGGACATCTTGGTTACGCCGGTTGCGCCTGCGGGTCCGTTGATCAGCAGTTTTCCGGGAAGCTTCGGATTGACAAAGCCGAAGTGCAGTTTGCTGCCCTCAATGGAGATGTAGATGCAGTTCATGACGTTGCGGATGATCTCGCCGAAGGCCAGGGTTACGATGGCCAGATAGTCACCGCGAAGGCGGAGAACAGGGATGCCGATCAGCACACCGGCGATTCCGGCAAAGAGGCCGCCGGTCAGAAGGGCAGCGGAGAGGCAGATCATTGTATCGCTAACGCCCATGCCGTTCTTGAGCCACATGGCCATGACGACACCGGAGAACGCACCGACGGACATGAAACCGGCATGACCGAGGGACAGTTCGCCGGAAATGCCGACAGTAAGATTGAGTGAGACGGCCATGACGATATAGACGCAGATCGGGACGAGCTGGCCGCGAAGGGAACGGGACATGGACCCGTTGCTGATCATTACCTGACAGATAATGAACGCGACAATGACCATTCCGAAAGTGATCAGCTTGTCAATTGTCTTTTTGCTCATATTGCACCTCACACTTTCTCTCGGACGTTTTTGCCGAACAGACCGCTGGGCCGGAAGAGCAAAACGATGATGAGGACGGCAAAGACGAATGCATCGCCCAGTTCCGTGGAAATGTATGCCTTGCCGAGAATTTCAATGATACCAAGGAGAATGCCGCCGATCATGGCGCCGGGAATGGAGCCGATGCCGCCGAAAACAGCAGCCGTAAAGGCCTTGATACCGGGCATGGAACCGGTGGTGGGCATGAGCGTCGGATAGGCGGAACAGAGCAGCACACCGGCAACGGCCGCCAGGGCAGAGCCGATGGCGAACGTGATGCTGATGGTGGTGTTGACATTGATGCCCATCAACTCGGCAGCTCCCTTATCCTCGGAAACCGCCCGCATGGCCTTGCCCATTTTGGTTCGGCTGGTGAACAGCGTCAGGGCAACCATGATGACAATGTTGGCCAGAATGGTCACAATGGTTCCACCGGTAATCAGAAGGCGTCCGTTCATGAGGGAAATGTTCCCCAGATTGACGACGGACGGGAAAGACTTCGGGGTGGCTCCCCAGATCAGCAGGGCAGAGTTCTGCAGCAGGTAACTCATGCCGATGGCGGTGATCAGGACGGCGAGGGAAGGCGCCTGCCGAAGGGGTTTGTATGCCAGACCCTCAATGATGACGCCAAGGACGGTACACGCAATCATTGCAAGGATAACGGAAAGCCAGGGTGGAAGGTTCAGATACTGCATGGCACAGA
>JAFUBF010000059.1 GCA_017460325.1 Clostridia bacterium
CTGCTGGTACCCATCCAGATGACGTTGTTTTTCCGGTCCTTCTTGAGACGCATCACGATATCCGACGGCATGCCGCCCTCAACTTCAATGTTTCGGACACCCGTATCACTGATCACATAGATCCCGCCGCCGTTACTGCCTAAAACGATGTCTCCGTTGAATCCTTCCTCAATCGTCAGGCTTTCCGTATTCGTTATGCCCTCGTTTTCCCCATACCCGGCGATGACACGATCCCCTTCAATGACGTTCGCGCCACCGGTCACCGCTACGAGGATTTTCCCGTCCTCCGTTTCCGCAACGGCTCGCAGGCTGGTGGACAGGAGGCCGTCGTCCTTGGTAAAGGCAACCACTTCCTCCCCCTCCGGATCATACCGAAGCAGGCCCAGTTTCCGCCAGGTGGAAATCCATACCCGCCCCTGGCTGTCCCGGATCACGGAGCGAATCCGGCAGCCCGTCAAAAGGGCAATCAGATCATCCGATTCCAGGCTCTCGCCGGACAGCGTGGTCGCCTTTTTCAGCGGGATGCTTTCCACCAGGCCGTCCTTCCCGAGCACCATCAGGCCGGAATCCGTTCCAATCAGAAGGTTATCCCCGCTCAGGCAGGTGGAATTCACCACCTTTGGGTCCACCTTATAGCGTTCAAACAGATCCGAAAACTGATTGGGCACGACCTTCATCACGCCCTGTCGCGTCGAGGTAAACCAGAGATTTCCCAGATAATCCGTCATGATCCCACCGACATTGCTGTTCATCGGAAGGTTTTCAAGAAGATGAAACTGACCGTTTTTCAGGACGCCGATGCCGTTGGAGGCACCAATCCACAGATCACCGTTGATATAGGTCATCCGCATCACATAGATCAGCGGGCTGATATCCACTTTTCTCACATCAGAATACTCATCCCCGACCCGGACATGATAGAACTGATAGTCGGCACCTTCGCAGTACACCGCTCCCGATTCTTCCGGATCCGGAAAGATCGATCCGATGCCGCCCTTCACAAAGCATTCCTCCACCGGAATGTAATGGAGAACTTTGTCATCCCGAATCATCATGACCGAACCAAAGCTGTCAAGACCGTACAGAATCCCATCATTGCCCGTCCGAATTTCCGCCATGTTTGCCTCGGCAATGAGAGGATCCTCAAGCATGCTCATCTGGTCATTCGGATCAATCTTGACAATCCCGCAGGTGGTGGCCACATAGATGTTTCCGTTTTCATCCTCGGTAATGGCCCGGGTGTGCGCCGACTTCATTCCGTCCAGTTTGGTCCATCTCCGGATCTCGCCCCGCTCATACACCCCAATACCGCTGTCATTCGTTCCAATCCACAGCCGCTCGCGGCTGTCAACGTACAGGCACTTGATACTGGACAGATCTTTTGTGCTCTCAAGCCGTTCAAACGTATTCCCGTCATAGCGGATGAGTCCCGCATAGCTCCCGATCCAGATGAACCCGTCACTGGTCTCCGCAATGGCATTTGCCTCGGAGGTGGGAAGACCGTTGAGGTTGTCGTAGAGCACTGCCTTAAACCCTTCACTGAGCCCAGTGGGATCCACGGACAGGGGCCTGTTCAGGACGCCTGAACTGCTCCTTGTGACAAGTGCAGTGTCAGCTGCACCGGAAAGAGCCATTGCAAATACAAAGACAAAAACCAGAAGACCCAGGGCAAAAAGCCGGGTCTTCCCTGCTCCCCCACAGGGGAAATTCATGCTTTTTCGCGATAAAATCATCTCATCAGCCTCTTGAATATCAAAAATAAACCGAACGCATTTATCGCCCTGCGATCACTACGTTCCATGAACAAACGACACCCGTCACATTCCCTCAGAACGTGACGGGGTCGCAGAAAAAACCTATTTGTTTTCAGTTTCTTCGACAGTTGTTTCCTCGCCGTTTTCTACCGGTTCAGTTGTATCCACCGCTTCCTCAGCATTCTCTGCCGGCTCGGTTGTGTCTGCACCTTCCTCAGCATTCTCTGCCGGTTCGGCTGTTTCTGCACCTTCCTCAGCATTCTCCGCCGGTTCGGCTGTTTCTGCGGTCTCCTCAGCGTTCTCCGCCAGTTCGGCTGTTTCTACGGTCTCCTCAGCATTCTCAGCCGGTTCGGTTGTCTCTCCAGCTTCCTCAGCGTTCTCTGCCGGTTCGATTACCTCTGCTGCCTCCTCAGCATCAACCGAAGTCGATACATTCTCGTCCTCTGCCCCCGTCTCGGTTTTTGCATCAGCCTCAGCGGTTTCCTCCTGCTCTTTCGCCTCATCCGGCGTTGCAGAAGTGTCATCTGCGCCGATCACCGTAAACCGTCCGATTTCCTCTCCGCATAGACGATGCGGATTTTCCGATGTTACGGCAGATGTAAATCCGGATTTTCCTTCGAACATCAGGAGGATGTCGGAGCCGCCATACCGGAAGAAGCCGATTTCATCTCCCTTTCTGATTTCCGTTCCGGGCTGAATGCTGTCGGCAAACTCGATATCAGCCACCTGTCCCAATCCAACGGGAATCAGCGCCACCATTCCAGCCTCGGTTTCAATCAGAACAACACCGCGGATTTCGCTTTGCATCCAGTACAGGGTGTCTGAATCACGAACATACAGTTTCTTCTCCGTATCCCACACAACCGTGTCGCCGGCAGCATCGGAATACGGAAGGAGGGTAGCGGTCTTCACGGTTCCGGAAACCGGACTGTGAATCCGGTGATAGTCCATCCCGCTCAGGGACATGGAAGCCAGATAACCCCCGTGGAACAGCGGTGCAACCTCTGCCCCGGCCTCCCCGAGAATCCCTTCAACCTTTGTCGTGGCCTCTGTGACAGCCGCTCCATCCTCACCCTCTGCGGGAATCCGGACACTGCCGTCGTCGCCAATCTGAAGCACCCCACAGAAGAGGGCATCCGCTGGTGCGGTAACCACAGAATTATCCTCAGGTTCTGCCACGGGACGCGCTTCCGGTCCGGCCAGATGACGGGAATAGAAGTCATTGAAGCTGTTCCAGTTTTCAGGCGCCTCGTACCAGTCCTTATGCTGGCTCCAGCCAGCCGCCTCCTGCAGTTTTTCGTACCGCTCCTGATTCCAGGAAGTCTCTGAATCAAGGAATGCTTTCCACGTATTGTTATATTCGGTCAGCCAGCCCTGGACCGGCTCCAGATAGCGAACGGAGGGACGGAACAGCCCCCTGTCCTCCAGTTCCTGAAGCGGCTGATCCAGCAGCCAGTTCAGATAAAGAATGCGCTGCCTGTCATCCACATTCTCCCCAAGGCTTTCGGGAATATGCGTCGCAGACGCATCAACAAACGCCTGGAATGCCTCCAGCGACTGAACCGGATTGGTTTCAGGATCCGGGTTGATTTCGGCCGCCTTTGCAATGGACGCCGTCACCAGGTTCTGAAGGTCCGGATTCTGTTCCATCATGCCAAGGAACATCTGGTTAAGCGGGGAAACTTCCACCGTTTCCGCGGCCTCTGCGGTTTCTGCCGATTCTGCCGATTCTGCCGATTCTGCTGATTCTACCGTTTCTGCCGATTCCACGGTTTCTGCCGTTTCTGCCGTTTCTGCCGATTCCACGGTTTCTGCCGATTCCACGGTTTCTGCCGATTCCACGGTTTCTGCCGTTTCTGCCGATTCTGCCGTCACATTGGCCTGTGCCGGCTCCGCTGCAGGCGGAACCTCCTCGCCGGCGGCCGGTGCAGCATTTTCCACGGTACCCGTGATATCTGCACTGTCTGTTCCCTCGGACGGCGTCTTTTTCGCTGATTCAATCGCGGTATTCAGTTCGTTGATTTTAATCAGGAGATCGCTTGCCTCAATCAGGAGGCCCTCAATCTCACGGTTGTATTCCCCCATTGCACTGAGGGTCTGCTCATAGCCGGCCACGCTTTCATTGAGTGCCTGAATGGTCGCAGACTTCTCCGACAGGTTTGAGGTGAGCTGCTCAATCTGCCATTTTCTCAGGTTGGAATTCATACTGAGCGTGGAGATTTCCGCATTCTGTTCCGCAATGGTTCCGTTCAGTGTGTCAATCCTGGCATTCCTGTCGGTGACCTCATCCGTAAGCGTACTGATCTGGCCGTTCAGGGTTTCAATCTGTGTGTCTTTTTCAGAAACAGAAACCTCCAGCTGATTTGCCTTGTTCGTCAGTGAAGCAACTGTTTCATTCAGTTCCTTCGTTTTCATGAAGTACATCGTTCCGAAAACAACGGCTAAAATGGCAAAAATCAATGCGGCATACTTCATACAAACCCTCCTGTCGTTACATTCTCATCATCGTGCGGCCAATTACCGCTGGTATCCTTTTCCGTCCCCGCTCTTTCCGGCAGACCTTTCGAAAATCTGCTGCTGTTCTGTCTGTCCCTGACGGGACAAACCCTGAAAGACGGTTCGAACATCTAACTTAGCCGGGTCAACTACTGGTAAGTGTATTATACTCGGAAACCGCCTGGGTTGACAAGCGTTTCCGAGCAAAGAAATCCAGGC
>JAFUBF010000060.1 GCA_017460325.1 Clostridia bacterium
CAAATGAGATTGTCCCGGATGTAGTATGCCAGTGCCCGGTCCGTGTCCAGACAGACGCTGGCCTTGCTCAGCCCCTTTCCGGGATTGCAGTCAAAATAGACGTAGCTTTTCATGATCCCATCCCGGTTCCGGGTCAGGATCCGCTCCTCCCCGGTCTCAAGATCCTTCACCATCACGTTGGGGGATCCGCCCCGGTCCGTGATCATGAAAAGGTATCTGTCATCCTGGGTCAGGGGGGAGCAGGTGAAATACAAAAGCTGGGTGTTGTATCCGTTTTCCTCTCCCTCGCATCCACAGAGAAGCTGCCGTTTCCGTACCTTTTCCTTCATGTTCATCACCTGCTCCGCAGTTTATTGCCCGGTCACACGCAGGCGGCCACGGGCACTTTCAGGACGATTTTTCTGTATGCGGCCGGACCGCCGGCATCACACTGTCCCGGTACATGCACATCCCAGGGGAAATAAATCGCATAGGCGCCGGGGGTCATCACCACCCGTCCCTCCAGGGGCGCGGTTTCGGCACGGTTTTCATAGAACAGAATATCCCGGGCCGTGTTCAGCTGGTCATCCTTCACCTTTTCCTCTCCCCGGTCCGTGAAGAAGGTGGATACCTCGGGTCCGCCGGAGACGAACAGCTGCAGGTCCACATATTTCCGGTGAATCTCCGGATCCTTCGTTTCCCGGGGACTCGTTTCAAGGTCCATTACCTGCAGGATCATGGGCACGCCGGCAATCTCCACCGGGAATGCGCCGGTTTCGTGGCCGGCCAGATCCATGTCCCTGAGGCAGTGCAGGGCTTCCTTCAGGGGTTTGGGAAGAACAGCGGCCTGCTGCTCAAAAAACTCGTTATTGATATTTCCGTAGATCATCCGTTATTTTCCTCCCTTTCCGCTGTCACTTGGCCGGACGACTTTCCATGGCGTGAATCATGTTCACCAGGAATTCATGGGCAGGCACGTCGATGCCGCATTTCTTTGCAGCCCGGATCACCGATCCGCTGATGGTGTCCACTTCCGTTTTCCGTCCGGCGGACAGATCCGCGCAGATGGAGGTAACGCCTTCAGGCACCCGCTCGGAGGTCTCCCGGATCTCCCTGAGCAGATGCTCCTCATCCGCCTCAAGACCCAAAGCGTGGGCTACCGTAACCGCCTCATGCAGTAGCTGGGCGGACATGGCAAAGGCATGGGGATCCGATGCGATAAAGCCCATTTTGACGTTCAGGGCAGCAGTCACCGCACTGAGGGCCACATTGACAAACAGCTTGTTCCAGATCAGCTGCTGGATGTTTTCGTGAATCTTCGCCCGGAAACCGCAGGTATCCAGGGTTTCCTTCAGTTTAGGCAGCATTCCCCCTGCATCTTCGACCAGCATGCCCAGGTTTGTGCCGCCGGTACCGCCGTGGCGGATGTGGCCCATGCCCAGGATGGTGCCCTGGTCCTCGGTGGTGCCGATGATGATCCGGTCCTGAGAGACGAATTCGCCCAGGATATCCTCATGTCCCGAGCCGTTCTGCAGGGTCATCAGATAGGTGTCCTTCCCGATCAGGCTCCGGTTTCCGTTCAGTGCAGCCCGGGAAAAGAGCGCCTTGACAAACAGGATCACCAGGTCCATCTCCGGCAGTCCGGAGGTATCCGTCACCGCTTTGGGATGATACACCCGATCCACCCCGCCTTCTTCCAGCGTAATTCCCTTTTCGTTAATGGACCGGACCACCTCCGGGTTGGTGTCCACCAGGTAAACCTCATTTTGCAGAGCCAGGTGACCCCCGTAAATGGATCCCATGGCACCCGCGCCGATCACGGCTATTCTCATTGTAATCGTTTCCTTTCTCCGTAATCAGAAACTGGAAAAGCTCGGAGGGAATACCTCGCGAGCTTTTCAGTCATTTCTCTGGGTTTATTGCTTGATTCAAATCAGGAAAACTCGGCAATGCCCTCAATTGCATAGGCACGAACCGGGCTGGAGTCCAGACCTTTGATCGGCAGCGGAGAGAAAGACATGAAGAACACGTCCTTTTTGAGGTATTCCAGGTTCTTCAGCACTTCGATGAAAACGATGTTCTCCGCCAGCAAAATGTCGTGGAAAGGCTTTACATCCTCGTTGCAGTTCTCAATGGATACACCGTCGCCGAAGCCTACCGCTTTTACCTTCTTATCCCGGAACCACTCTGCCGTCTCTCCGTTCACGAAGAGCCGCTTATCCTTTTCGGTGTTCGTGTCGGGGGTAAAGGGATTCAGCTTGTAGGAGGAATCGATGATGACGATGTCCCCTTCCTTCACTTTTTTCGCTTCCCTGTCCAGGTCTGCCTTCGTGATATGGCTGTTGGGAGCGCAGCTCTCCTTGAAATCCACATAAACGCCGCGGCCAACGAAGGTGGTCAGCGGAACGGCAGTCACGTCCGGCCAGTTGTCATCATGATGATAGGGGCATTCCGCATGGGTGCCCAGATGGCTCATGATGTCAAAATTCGTATGGAAATCCGGAATTGCTCCACCGGTGTTGAACCGGTTGAGCTTGCAGCGGCGGGTTTCCGTCGCGGGATCCACCAGTTTGGACAGATCCACCATTCTCATGCCGTTTCCGAAATCGTAAACAATCTGCATAGGGAACCTCCTGTTTTTTATCTGTTATACCGCATACCCAAACATGCGGGGCAGGAAGAGACTGATCTCCGGAATGAAGGTGATCAGCAGCAGGGCAAGGATCATACAGAGGTAGAAAGGCAGCGTCGCCTTGACCACCTTTTCCATGGGCAGTTTGGCCACTGCCGAGCCAATAAACAGCACGCTGCCAACCGGCGGGGTCAGCAGGCCGATGCCGCAGTTGAGCACCACCATGATACCGAACTGAACCGGGCTGAGTCCGATGGACGTGGCAACGGGCAGCAGGATCGGCGTGGCAATCAGGATGATGGGCGCCATATCCATGATGCAGCCAAGGAAGAGCAGAATCAGGTTCAGCAGCAGCGCAATAATGATGGGATTGGAGCTGACACTGGTAATGGCTTTCGCGGCCATATCCGGCACATGGAGCAGCGTCAGACAGTTGCCGAAAACGGCAGAGGTAGCAATCAGGATCAGCACGATGGACAGCGTATCCACGCAGTCTCCCAGCACTCTCCAGACGCCCTTCCAGTCAAGTCCCTTATAGATGAACACACTGACAATCAGGCTGTAGATAACCGCGATAGCCGCAGACTCGGTAGCGGTAAACACGCCGCCGACCACGCCCACCACCACGATGATGATGGCCGCCAGTGCCCAGAAGGATGTCGCAAACTGCTTCAGGAACGTGCTGAGACTGAATTTTTCGCCCTTCGGATAGTTGCGCTTCTTGGAGATGATATAGGAGCCGACCATCAGGGTAGCCGCCAGCAGAGCGCCAGGAATATAACCCGCCAGGAACAGAGCGCCTACGGAAAGGCTGCCTGCCGTGGTGGCGTAAATGACCATGTTATGGCTCGGGGGCACCAGCAGGCCCTCGCAGGAGGAGGTAATCGTAACGGCTGTTGAGAAATCTCTGTCGTATCCCTGTTCCTCCATCATGGGGATCAGGATGGATCCGAGAGAGGCTGTATCAGCCGCGGCAGAACCGGAGATTCCACCGAAGAAATAGGACGCCACGATGTTCACCATGGCCATGCCGCCGGTCATCCAGCCGACCAGGGAGTTGGCCAGGTCAATCAGTTTCTGGGATATACCGCCGCTTCCCATCAGGCAGCCCATGGTAATAAAGAAAGGAACTGCCATCAGAGAGAAGGAACTGATGCCCTTCACCATGAGCTGGGCAATAGCCATCAGGCTTCTGCCCTGCACTGTCATACACGCGACGGAGGCGATGGCTACCGCATAGGCGATCGGGAACCGAAGAAGAACCAGTACCAGGAATCCAACCAGCAAAACGGTAATTGCAAGAGTAGTCGTCGTCATCCTTACACACTCCCTTCTGCAACCTGTTCTTCAAGGCTGGCTTCTCTTTCAACATATGTCTTCTTGCCCAGCAGCCGCAGGATATTGTTCACCAGCGACTCCAGTTCAAAGAGTACCATGGCAATTCCGGCAACCGGGACAGGCATGTACATGACCTTCTTGCTCAGCCAGGGCATGCTGGGATAGAAACCTTTGGCGCCGATACCGTTGGCGTAATTGAATCCTTCGACGATCATAATCACGCCCAGGGCCAGCACGCCGATGTCAGCCAGGATGTCCAGCACGTTGATCAGCTTCTTCGGCAGATACCGGTCAAAACTGGTCATGCGGATGTGAGCGCCCCTGCGAATCGCCAGTGCGCCGGAAAGCACCGCCATATAGGACATGAGGGTCAGAGTAACTTCTTCTGTCCAGGTAGGATCAGGAATAAAGGGTACATAACGGCCCAACACCGTCAAACTGACGACCAGGATATCCGCAACCAGCAACAGTTTACAGATAAACAGCGTGATCTTGTATACCCAGTCATAAAAGGATTTAATTGCTTGCATATCGCTGTTTCCCCTCCCTATGTTCTAAAAGATGCAGAGAGAGCAGCTCTCTCTGCATCCGAAAGGGTGTTATTCTTTACTTGTTCAGTAAACGCCGAAATTATTTCAGATCCTGGATCTTCTGATAGAGGTCAGCATAGTCCTTGGTCGCCTCGGCGATAACGTCGGCGCACTTGGCAATCCATTCGTCCTTGTTGACTTCCACGACAGTGATGGTGTCGCCCAGCTGAGCAAGGGTATCCTCCTCAACCTTCTCAGACAGTTCCTTGTTGTAAGCCTGGCATTCCTTGGCCGCCAGCTTGAGGCACTCCTGCTGCGCAGCGGTCAGACGGTTCCAAGCCATATCGGTGATGACCAGCTCGATGACGCCCAGCTGATGGCCATCAAGAAGCAGATAGGGAGCCACTTCGTTGAAGGAGTTGGCCTTGTAGTTTCCAACAGGGTTCTCAGCGCCGTCCACAACGCCGGACTGCAGAGAGGTGTAGAGCTCGCTGTAAGCGATAACGGTGGCCTCAGCGCCGAAGGCGTTGATCATGCCAACCATGGTGGGGTCGGTAGAAACGCGGATCTTCTTGCCCTGCAGGTCAGCCAGGCTGTTTACGGGCTTGTTGCAGAAGATGTGACGGAAGCCTTCCTCGCCGAGGAACAGGCCGTGGAGTCCGAGACCGTCTTCCATCAGCTCATCCATGAACTCCTGCGCGAGATCGCTGGCAGCGAAATTCCAGAAATGGTCGCGGCTGACAAAGGTGAAGGGCAGGCAGAGGAGCTTGGACTTCGGGATACCGGTGTTGCCGTATCCGGTCAGGGTGGACACAGACAGACGGGCCATATCGATGGTGCCGATGCCGCCGATCATGTCATCGCAGAAATCGCCTTCGGAACCGAGGACGCCAGCGCCCTGAACGTCGATGGTCACGGTACCGCCGGACAGCTCATTAACTCTCTGGGCGAAGTGCGTGGCAACCTGTCCGACAACGGTGGTGTCCAGCGGGTTCACCTCAGCATAAACCAGGGTGACAGCGGGATCCTTGGAAGCATCCGGAACTTCAGCCATCGCGGCTCCGAACACACACAGAAGCAGGGCAGCCAGTACGAGACATACGAGTTTTCTCATTGGAAAATCCTCCTTAAACAAAATATTTGTTTACCATTGTATCACGCGGCAATCTGGCGGATACGCTAGTCGGAGTATACCATACATTTCAGAGAAAAGTAAACACTTTATTTTACCTCAAAGCTCCCCTTTTCCGTGATCTGCTGCAACATTAACATTTTCCGCTTCGAGAAATCAGTCACTGTTCGCTCTGTGTTCCGTAAGCGCCCTCTTCCTGACCGGACACCACTCATGTCCTGTCTTTCCATCACGAAGAATACGTCCGAAGCAGAACGACGGTTTTCAGCAATTCAGGCAGGTTCATCGGCTCAAAGTCAGCCCAGTCGGATTCCCGGCCCGAACACAAGGATCTCTGTCAGGACCAACGCCATACTGACCCCCAGGAGAATCCAGTTTGCCTTCTGTGGAAGCGGATAAAGAAACTGCCTGTTTTTCGGCGGCAGTACCTTCATGACACCTGTAAACATGAATCCCCAGAAGAACGGTATCCACATGAAATTGAACAGAATGCAGATGCCCCAGTTCAGATATCCGTCTTTCATGGCCGGGGAGAGTCCCGAACAGATCATGCCAATGGTAAAACCGACGATCAGAACGATCAGATGCAGCCGGAAAGCAACATAAATCCGTTCTTTTCTATCCTCCGGGTTCTCAATGAAAAACCAGGACATATGGTTCAAAATGAAGAACAGCGCCACAATCCCGCAGGCTCCCATAACGGAAAGAACGATCCGAAGGTCCCTGACAACCTCCGGATACTCTGTCAGTCGGCTGTATACCTCTCCCCAGTCCCCCGCACCAAAAAGCCCGCCAATCAGAAAATAGCCGATGCCCTGCACAGCCTGGCCGCCCATCAGCTGGGTCAGGAAAAGTCGCATCATCGGCTTCAGGTTCTTCGCTTTCAGCAGGATGACCATCAGAAGGATACCGAAAACGGCATTCAGAATCGAGGCGCTGCCGCCGGCAACCATAATCCGGTCAAATACGGAGAGGTTTGACCAGTCCGCCACGACGGCATCCACCGCTCCGGCGGAATAGTACAGCAGTTTGCTCCCGTAGACCATATGTGTCAGCAGATGAAGCAGTTCATGTCCGGGAACCGTGATAAAGCAGGCAAGCATCGCTGTGGCGATACAATTAACCAGTGACATATCCTTTTTTCTGTTCATGGTTTCGTGTTTTCCCCCTTTCAGACATAAAAACCGCTTCCCGACAGCATCAGGAAGCGGGTTGGTTACCTCTTGTTTACCACACTCAGTACGGCAATCGCGATGCCGCCGATCATGACTGCGATCCAGCTCCTGGACCAGTCATTTGCAAGCAGGCCCCAGATGACCATTACACCGACGGAAACCATCGAAATCACGGGGATCAGTTTTTTATTGTCCATTCCATTTTCCTCCTGTTGATCTGCTCTGGGTCATTTTATCATACGTTCAGTCCGGAGGCATAAGCTTCCGGGCTGAACGGTCGTTTTACGTGTCCGAGCGGTCAAGTGACTCCGCTTTTGATTTCAGCATTTGCAGATCATCATTCATCTGCTGAATTTTACGCTTGTAGGACAGATACTGAAACAGCCAGATCAGAATGTATCCGACAATCATGAGGGAGATGAACAACCAGAAAACCGGATCTTAGATTCTGAACCACCCCAGGGTAAAAACCAGCACGCAATACAGGCTGACCACCAGCAGAAAATGCGTCGCTGTCGCGCGGGCAATGTTCCATTTTTCAATATCATAAAAAACAGTACTGCCCATCGTGACAGCGCCATAGAGCCCGCCGAAAAAAAGATGCGGAAGGACCTGCCTGATATTTTCCGAAGTTCCGTAGATCAGCCCGAATCCGGCACTGATCAGCGCCCCAATCACAAAACCGACAGACCCCAGAATGATTGCCTTTTTAAACAGCATTTATTTCACTTCCTTCCGGCTCCGATACGGCCGAGCGCCTGGTGGATCGCCCGGACATACCTTCGTGCGGCCCAGGTTACGCTTCCGTCATCAAAACGGATATAGACCGTACCAGCTGTGCTGAAATCAAAGCTGGACACCTTCCGGATATTGGCAATTTCAAAGCGACTGATCCGGATAAACCGGTCCGGATTCAGCAGCTGTTCCAGAAAAGACAGGCTTTTGTTCGATTCATAGACTTCTTTTCCGGCGCAGATTCTGACTTTCCGTGCCTCCACATAGACCCGGGTGATATCCCGCTGGCTCAGCAGTTCCGTCGTGTTGTCCCGCTGGCAGACAATCAGCGGATATTCCTCATTCAGGCTGTTTTCTATCGCATGGATGATATTCTCCACTTCCTGCGTTTTTTGAGCCGTACGGATCAGGATAACCGGATCCGTACAGGACGGATCGATCTCTATTTTTATCTCTGCAGCGTTCATCATAAGGTAATGCCATATCCTCTCATTCGGGTGACTCATCCAGACTGAGCATGCTGATTATAGCACATCTTTCCTCCCACGTTCATTCAGGCATTTCTCCGGATACCGATTACCGTAAAGAACGGGAACGGGAGGTTCGGGTTTGATTATACGCCAAGCGGCAGTTCCTCAATTTTCAGCACGGAAACGTTTCCTGCCGGATCCACATACAGATAAACAACTGCCCAGACTGCCGGATGATTGATTTCCTGTGACCTGCACAGGATCGCATGATTGGTCCCGGCCACAACCTGTCCGCCCAGATAAGTCACAGGGGTATAGCTGACGGTGATTGTTCCGGTCTGATAACTGTCCAGACCCCGCCAGAGCAATGACCGGATCTCATCCGTAATTACAGGGTTTTCAGCAATGGTCCAGCCACCGGTAAGCTGCGGATTTCTTACGGTTTCATCCGGGGCAGTGCTGCCTTTTTCCGGTTCAATGGGCACATCCATGGTGATGGTCATCCCGTTAAATTCTCCGGAAAACTGATGGTTTCCCGCATTCCATTTGAGGGACAGTGTTTCCCCATCCGCGGTGAGTGACAATATGTTCCCGTCAAAGGTCCAGACTCCTTTTTTACTCTCACCCTCGTCCATAACCTCAAAGGTTTTGTCCTCATAGATAAAAACGTTCTGCTCCGCAATCATCATGCTGCCATATGCATAATGAAGTGTCCAGTCACTGACCAGGAAGTTGTCCTGTTCTGCCTGTGAACAGGTTATGCAAAGGAGCAGCAGTAAAGCAAGGAGGAAAGCCGATAACAGTTTACGCATTTAAACTACCTTCCTTTCAGAGAGAATCATACTTCCTTCTTATAACATTAGGAAAGCCTGGCAAGCCAGTCTTTTTGTCTAAGTGGTCGTTTTTGATGTTCAGACGGCGGGTGTGCAATGCCCCGCCGTGGACATGCACGCACCTTCTCCATGCTCTTCCGTGCTGTCCATCTTTTCAGAATGATGTCACTCCCGGCATCAAAGTCACTCTTTCCCGACCGATTATCCCGCATACAGTGGATGTGTACTCAATTCTGACGGCAACAGCCCCAGGGCATTCCACTCATGATCGTCACAATCACAGTGGAACAGGCAGCCTTTTTCGAGGCTGCACCCCAGACTCCGTTCTACCGACTACCCATGCATAAAACGGATAATCCCCTCTATATCATCACGGCATTCTGTCGGCATCACGACATTCTGTCGGTGAAGCAACCAATCCCTGACCTGTTCCAGGACAGCCACACAGCCTGAAAACAGAATTGTTCCTATCCGGATATCAACCTGATCAGATCTGAGAACCGATAGAACACCGCACCTGTTGAGCAGGTCCGAATCCCTGGGCATGATGGATTTTCGGATGACCGGGTCCGTCTGCGAGTTAACGGTTTCCAATGCAGATGAACCCGGTCCCGGAGCAATGGGACGCTAACCGTTTAGTGCTTCAGATCGACCGCTCAGCCAAAAAATCTTGATTGCCTGTCAACCGTGCACTAGAATTTAATTGGTTTACAATGCAGCAGAACGCTCTAACTGGGCTTCTGACACATAATAAACGGCCTACGAAACCGGGTCCAGGCAGCATGATACCGCAGTTTTCAGTACGCCGGAGTGTTGGCAACGAAGCGTTATCTGACCGTCATGCATTGTTACCGCAATTCGAGCAAGGTATTTACCTGACAAGAAAGGAAGTGCACACATGAAGTATCAAATCAGCGGAGATCCGATGCCAGTTGTTATCTGTCATCTGGAAAATGGCGAGTCTGTACTCTGCGAATCCGGTGCAATGAGCTGGATGTCACCGAACCTGGATATGGAAACCACTGGTGGCGGCGCAGGCAAAATGTTTGGACGTATGTTTTCCGGTGAAAGCATGTTCCAGAACCGGTACACGGCAAAAGGAGGACCGGGAATGATCGCGTTTGCATCGAAGTTTCCCGGCAACATCAGAGCAATAGAGATTACACCGTCCACCCCCGTGATCTGTCAGAAAGGTGCCTTCCTGGCCTCTGCACCGGGTGTTGAAATGAGCGTACATTTCCAGCAGAAAGCAACAACCGGTCTGTTCGGCGGCGAAGGTTTTATCATGCAGAAACTGTCGGGCGAAGGAATTGCCTTCCTGGAAATTGATGGCACTACGGTTGAATATACCCTGGAGCGTGGTCAACAGTTACTCGTTGATACCGGCTATCTGGCGATGATGGACGCTTCAGTAACGATGGAGATTCAGAAGGTCAAAGGACTGAAAAATGCCATGTTTGGCGATGAAGGCCTTTTCAATACGGTAGTCACGGGCCCCGGACGTGTTGTCCTTCAGACCATGCCAATCTCCGGTTTTGCGGCGTTCATCGCAAGTCTTCTGCCAAAAAAGAACTGATTTCACTTGAAGAAGACGGAAAGGAGAGTCTCTTTATGAAGAAATTCTTTTCACTGGTTCTTTCACTGATGATGGTATTGTCCTGTGTTCCTGCGTTTGCGGATACTGTGTACACCAGGGTTGCGGTTGACAGTGATGTTACCAGAGAAGTTCTCACAGCCTTTGGTGTCCCTGAAGAACAGTTTGCGATAGTCGATTCCGTTCTGTCTGTCGTGAATGCACTGGGCGTGAATGTTATTCCTGTGGCGGATGGTGTCCAGATCGATCTGGATCTGAACAGCCAGGTTGCCCTGTCACTGGGCGTTATTATAAATGAGTCAGGCGCCTGCATGGCCAGTTCCCTTTTCCCGAATTACCTGATAACGGTTACCCAGGAGACTCTTGGCCAGATGGCAAAGCAGCTCATGGCGAATATACCTGGCATCGGATCCGGTGACGGCAGCAAAGGCGGTGCTGATATGACCGCCATGATGGAACTCTTCGGTTCGCATCTCACACCCTGGATCGAGACCTGTGTTGCAGCCGGTCACCCCGGAGAACCCGTGCCCGGCGAGTATCTGTTTGAAGGATATACCTTTGACACCATGGTACCCGTAACCGTAGATCTGGCTGCCATCACTGAAGCCACACAGAAACTTCTGGACGACCTGCTGGCTGATCCTGCCGCCATGACAGCAATCCAGGGCATGACGCAAAACATGAGCCATGGTTCCGGCGAAACAAAAGATTTCGAGGTAAAATTCAAGGCTGCTTTTGAAGACTGGATGGCTCACTTCCCGGCAAATCCAAGTGCCGAGGTTTATACCAACAGCGATGGCCGCGAAACCTTCTATCTGTCAGCGGAAGCCATACGCAAAGATGAGACAGAGCATTTTGTCGCCAACATGCTTTACGTGGATTCGACTCACATGTCCATGGGTTATCAGGATGGGCAGGCAACGGCTGCCGGATTTACAATGGACGACACCAACATGCGCATGTATTTCAATATGGGTGAGATGTACTTCGGCCTTGCTCTGAGCTTCCCGAAGAATCAGATTGCTGCCGACGTTTATTTCATGAATGCCGAGAAGCCTCTGATTTCTGTTATGGTAAGCATGAGTGAGGGTGGAGAACGCACTCTCTCCATGAGTGACGACAGTAGGACTGTCGTGTCCGTCGAAACAGCCATGACCGATGAGACTGGCGAAGCGATTCAGGGATTGATGGGCGACATTATGACAAACGGTTTAGGCACATTGATGGGTGTTCTCTCTGAGCAGGTACCGGAGGCTGCAAGCTTCATGAGCATGTTTGCCGGCGAGTAATCTGCCAGCCGAGGGATTGTTTGATCATGATGGGCAGACGGATATTCCACGGCCGCCTTAATTGATGGAGTATGCGTAACATGATTCTGAAATGCCGGATGTAATGATCCCGATTGTTTCTGTTACGGTGATGATCCTCTTAGACACTCCGGCTAAGAAACTGGTCCAACAACTTGCAAGACATTTTGTTGGAGATGTTCTGTGGCAGTCATTATCCGGGAGAGAATAAGTGACAGTACCGGTTGTTTTCAGACCTTGTTTATTAAATGTGAGCAGGAGCCGCAAAGAGCTCCGGAAAGGACGTAATATGAAGAAGATTACAGCGCTGATTTTGTGCCTCATAATGACGGCAATGGCAATTGCAGAGACAACAGCCACAAAGGTTTTCCAGTTGGGAACCTCAGCATATACCATTGAGATCGACGAGAGCTTTGTTGAGGGAACGCGCAGCGAGGAAGAAATAAAGGACGATATGGTGGCGTATATGCACAGCGATAATACGCTGCTGGATTTCGATGTGTATCAGTTCAGCAAGGAAGGATATCCCAAGTCGTTGTCTGACTTTGTGCAGCAGGAAGCCCACGATTACAACGCCACAGAGGTCGTGACCGATGGGAACATCAACGGCATTGCTGTTGCCTGTTATCGCGCCGTGGAAACCTATGACGGGCAGGAATATTCAACGTTGACTTACGTGATGGAGGACGGTAATGAATACGTCGAACTCGCCTTCTGGCTGGATGGCGAGACTGCCGATGAAGAGGCCCGGGCCATCATCAACACACTCGCATTCGTAACTCGGTAACATAAAGTCAAACAAAGAGGCTCCCACAGGATTGCTCTGTTGGAGCCTTATCATTTTACTGGAAAGAGGCATCAATCAATGCGCCATCAATTGCATTAAACAGCGAATAACAATCATATCCCTGCTCTGCCGCTTTCTGATCCTGATAAATCACCGACCATGTGGGGACAAACGACATGCCCTCTGCACTGTCAGATGCCCGAACGGACTCATATGTCAGGACGACCCGTAGAATCGTAATTATGTGCGCATCTGAGCCATACCTGGATCGATTGATCTCCTTGTCGAGGTTTGCAATTGCCTCTTCATGGGAGATCAGTTTTTCCGGCGTTTCCACGGGAGCGCCCATGTTGAACTGATTGCGCAGATGAGCATAAACGATTCCCCGGCTGTTCACAAAGAATATCAGTTCATAACGGTGCGTCGAATCCGTCGAGTCGACCAGCGCGGGGTGATACGTGAGATAGAATCCTTCCTCGCTGGAAGGAATGGCACTGTAGTCGTAGGGCTCCCAATCATCATCCGTCAGCAGTTCACCATCTATAATGGCTTTCTCATAGATTGCCCCCATGGTCCGAATTCGTTCAAGACTCATATCCAGCGCATCCTGACAAATGTACTGATTACAATCCAGTCCCAGCCGGGCGATCATCTCTTCTGCCTGTTTCTTTGCATCTTCCAAAGTGACACCTGACAGGGCCGTCTGTTCGAGATTGAATTCTCCACGGTGGTTCACCCAGTCTCTGATCCAAATGATGCGCGTGATGGCACCGGAACAGGCTTCAGAAAACGGTTCGCCCAAATATTCATCGTAGAACAACGCTTCTGGAGCAGAGGATAGTACAGCATGATCATTGAACTCAATAAAGTCAGTTCCTGCTCCGCTTAAAACTCCGGTCGTATTGAACCACTCCGGAAGAACGTTCTTTGTGAAATCTGTTTCAATTGCCTGATAGATGGGCATTGTGCCAGATTTCTGATATTCCTGCGGCGTGATCAATTCATATCCATCCGAAGTCAGGACAGACACATTTGATGTCGTATCGCCAGTTGATTGACTGAGGCTATTCACGAATACCGGAGTGCAGGAGATCGTCCATTCGTACCGTTGCAGTGTTCCATCGACGGGCAGGCCCTTTTCACCGATCTGTTCAACCACACTCTCCATCTGAATCTGATAGGTCGTTCCCTCGTTCACAGCAAAACCATCAGAAGCTTCAAAGGAATAAGTGAGAGAGCCGTTCTCATTGGCGATATCATAAAACCCAATGGTACATGGCATCAGCATTGTTCCATCATCAACGCCTATCTTCAGCGGCATGGATTTTACCGTCAGTATTTTACCACCGGACGATTGCGTCCTTGTAACAAGCGCCATTGCAGTATTGTACTCTTCCAGAGCAGGAGTTTCATCATCCAGGTGAAAATCCTCATTCTGAGACTCGTAGAGCAACTCAGCGGTATCCATCGGAAGCAACACAACCCGTTCGTTTACAGAACGAACTGTTCCCACACCGTAAAGTCCGCGATCCCGATAAACAATCTCATCAAGGGTAATTACAACATCGCCAGCCGTGATTGATTCACCGATTTGAGCTATTTTCCCATTTTGCAGCCGAGCACCGAGTTCCTGATTCCAGTGCTGTCCGAAGAAATCAGCCACCCGGGAGGAGAACAGCGCATATGCTGTCCCCATCACGGCAAGAATTCCAGCAATGCTCAATACCAGAGCAAGAGATATCTTTCTTTTCACAGGTTCCTCCCCTTTCGCGTTTGCAAGAACCTTCTGCGTAAGCCATGGATCTTCCTGCACATGCGACAGGGAATTACTGACCGCTTTCTGGACTCGCTCCTGTTCTTCATGCAGGTTCATGATCATCACTTCCTTCCAGTGCAAATCGCAGTCTCTTTCTTGCACGGTTCAATCGGCTACCGACAGCTTGCCGTGAGATACCCAGAGTGTCAGCAGCTTCATCATACGTCATTCCCTGCAGCCAACAGAGCAATGCAACTTCCCTCAGTTTGATCGGAAGATTCATAATTTCCGCTGTAATCGCATCATCTTCCTGATCAACCGAAGCCGGACGCTCCGCCAGCTTATCCAGCGTAACAGAACGATCTACGTGTCTGAACCAGCCTGTCCGATATACGTTCTTGCAGCAATTAATCGCAATGCGAGTCAACCAGGTTTTTTCGGATGATTCAGACCGGAATTTATCCAGGTTCCGATACGCGTTGATGAAAGTCTCCTGCACCGCGTCCTTTGCCAATTCTTCGTCATGGAGATACATGATTTGCCCACCATAAGTCCATTATTTTTGGCCAGAGGGTGAAAAACGGGGTGGATGCATCTGGTTTACCACAAATAAAAAAAGATCCTGCATCGGATCAAGAGAAGCACGGTTATTGTGAAAAAGAAGAACATTAACAATTTACTTGTGACGCATTCAGGAAATCGAAATGGGGATAGTGTGTTCCCTCGTTTGCCCAACAGAAGGCAGTGGATAATGACTCGGAAAACAGATAAACCACAGATCAAGGGTATAATCCCACCCGGAAAGACAGACAGGTTGTTGTAGTTCCGGGGATAACAACAGAAAAACGAGGAGCTTCTGCATCTTTGGATGGACATCCTC
>JAFUBF010000061.1 GCA_017460325.1 Clostridia bacterium
GAAGGCCGGGAAATCCGAAGTTCCAAGACCCAGAACCGGCACACCCATGGTTTCAAGGTATTCAAGGGTCCGGCCGATGTCCAGAATCATCTTGGCTCCTGCGCAGACAACGGCCACCTCTGTATGGGCCAGTTCCTGCAGGTCCGCACTGATATCCATCGTCACCTCGCCGCCCCGGTGTACCCCACCGATACCGCCGGTGGCAAAGACATGAATCCCGGCCAGCTTTGCCAGAATCATGGTGGTTGCCACAGTCGTCGCACCGGTGAGCTTTTCTGCCACGACGATGGGCAGATCGCGCCGGCTCACCTTGAGAACGCCCTTTGCCTCACACATCCGGACCAGCTCCGCCTCCGTGAGCCCGGCTTTGAGCCTGCCGTCGATGACCGCCATCGTCGCCGGCACCGCGCCCTCCGCCCGGATAAGTTTTTCAATGTCACGTGCGAATTCCAGGTTCTCCGGATAAGGCATCCCATGGCTGAGAATGGTGCTCTCCAGTGCCACCACCGGCTTGCCTGCCGCAACCGCTTCGGCTATTTCCGGCGTAATATCCATAAACTTCTTCAGGTCCATCACTCAATACACTCCTTTATCAGTTTTTCAATCATTTCACCGCTGATATCCGGATTGATCGTATCCTCCGCAGCAATCGCCGCCATTCCGGCGGCCATTCCCGCGTGGACCACCTTTTCCGGATCCCAGCCGTGTATTGTTGCATAGATGATACCGGCCATGGCCGCATCCCCGGCACCGGTGGCATTAACCAGGCGTGGATACGGTCGGTTTTCCCCGATAATCGTCCCCTCAGGACCACGGTAGAACATTCCCTCCCGCCCGAGACTGACAAATACCCGGCGGACGCCACGACCCCTCAGAACATCGCAGGCCATCTGCAGTTCCTCCAATGTACCGCAGGGACAGTCGGTCAGAATCTCCAGCTCCATCCGATTCGGTTTCACGGTGTCAAAGAACCCGATAAACGGCTTCACCTCTCTGGCCCAGGCCGTGGAAACCGGATCCATGTACAGCGGTCCCGGACAGACCGTCGTCAGGCGCTCCAGCGAACGGGGCGAGAGGTTTCCGTCACAGACAACCAGTTCCGCCCCACAAAGAATGTTGTGTGCCTGATCCACCAGCCGGTCATCCAGCCGCTTGATGATGTGCATGTCGCTCAGTGCCAGCAGCATGTCCCCGTCCCGATCCATGACCGAGATGTACATGGAGGTCTGCTCCCCGTCAAGTACCTGGGTTCCTTCCATATGAATACCAGTCCGTTCACACCCCTCAAGGATGTTCCGGCCGTTCATGTCATTTCCCAGCACGGTACACAGCCAGACATTCTCACCGAGTCTCGCCAGATTCTCGCAGATATTCCGGCACACCCCGCCCATGGACATGTGCAGCCTGCCGGGGTTGGAATCTCGCAGCACCAGTTCATCGCGGCTCTGGGCATGGAAATCCATGTTCGCACCGCCGATACCGGCAACATAGTTCATGTAAAGCCTCCATCGCAAAGGTGTCAGTCCGTGGCGTTCAGATCAACTCTGCCACAGCCGCCCCATTGTATTCGATTTGAAGGGAAAATTCAACCCGGAAACTGACCGTGTCCGGCAAAGCATCCCTTTCCCGACCAATCCCCGGATTTGAGACTTGCCCTGTCCCCGGACCCGTGCTATCATACCGCTGATGCAATGAGCCGGGACTGAACCATCCCCCGGTCCAGGACCGGAGGGGAACTGTTGCTTAGGCTTTCGGCGCCGTATGATTGACAGAAAACAATACTTGGCAAACCGGTGCAAAGCACCGGGCCCACTCCCTTACAGACAGACCACCGGTCTGTCCAACAAAAACATTCCCAGGAGGAAATCATGTCAGATCTTGTGACCATCCGTGTAACCCCCGGCGGTGAGCCGGATACCATTGCCAAGGCGATCGCCGCCCTTCCCGCAGACCCGTCCGTTCCCGCCCGGATTCTCCTGAGCGCCGGAACCTGGTGTGAAAAGCTCGAACTTCTCCGACCCAACACCATCATCGAGGGAGCCGGAGCGGATAAGACGGAAATTCTCTGGGATGACGGTGCCACGGACCAAATGCCGGACGGACAGGCCCGGAGAACGTTCCGCACGGCCACCCTCCGGATTGCCGGAGATCATGTCACTTTGCGCCGGCTGCGGGTGACAAACGCTGCCGCTCCCAGGGAGAAAGTCCACCAGGCCATCGCGCTGTACGTGAACGGGGACGAATTCCTCGCGGAAAGCTGCCGCTTTTCCGGCAGTCAGGACACCCTGTTTCTCGCCCCGCTGCCCAAAGCCGTGGTAGAACCCGGCGGATTTACCGGACCGGACGAAAACACGCCCCGGCGCCCCCAGCGGCATCTGTTCCGCAAATGCACCGTCGAGGGGGATATCGACTTCATTTTCGGAGGGGCAGCCGCCTGGTTTGAGGAATGCGAACTGGTCTCAAGAGACGGACGTGAGAACAAATCCGAGCCTTTCGTCGGATACGTCTGTGCCCCCTGCACCCCTCAGGGGCAGGAATACGGCTTCGTCTTCAACCGCTGCCGTTTCCTGAATGACCGCTGCCCGGCGGGCAGCGTCTATATCGGCAGGCCCTGGCGCAGTGATGCCCGCATTACCCTCCTGTCCTGCGGTCTGGAC
>JAFUBF010000062.1 GCA_017460325.1 Clostridia bacterium
ATTCAGGAATGAACAGAGATTTGAAGGAGGAAATGATATGCAAGGGACTGCTGTTGTCTCAAAGCCAAGTGGCGGGAGGCGCGGTGTGGCACTGCTGATCATCGGTGCAGTACTTCTGCTGATCGGAATTGCCGGACTCCTGTTGCTTCAGGGAAAATCGGTTCGTTTTGATAAGGCCTTTGACAGCCACGGGGACCTGAGCCCGTATTTCTTTGGGAAACTGGAGGAGGGGCAGGCGTATTCCTTTTTCCAGAACGCCTGGTTTATGATCGTCCGGCAGCGCCTGATCATCATGCTGGCAGGTGTTGCGATGATTGCCGTATTTGTGGCGATGAACAGAGATCTTCTGTATTCGCAGCGGGTTGCGCCGTATGTGTTTGTGGCACCGTTCCTGATCACCTTTCTGGTATTCTTCACCTATCCGCTGATTTCGACCGTCATGATGAGCTTTCAGGAGATCACGGGTGCAGGCAGTCGGTGGATCGGACTCAAGAACTATCAGGATATGTTTGCCAACAAGAATTTCTACACGGCGGTCCGAAATTCCACGGTTTATATGGTTCTGACCTGTGCCATCCTGATTCCTGTTCCCATGCTCCTGGCCTATATGACGGAATCCAAGCTGACCAAGGTCAGCGGGTTCTTCAAGACGGTGGCCTTCATGCCGGTTCTCTGCTCAGTCGTTGTTGCCGGTATTATTTTCCGGATGATGTTCTCGGAGCTGGACGGGGCCATGATGAACCAGGTTCGCCAGTTCTTCGGACTCAAGCCGATTATCTGGCTGAAAACCTCCGACGGATCGATGTTTGCCATGGTTCTCCTGTGCTTCTGGCGCTGGACAGGCATGAACATGCTCTATTACATGGCGGGGCTTAAATCGATTCCCGGCGATCTGTATGAGGCGGCGGATATTGACGGGGCCAATGCGGTGCAGAAGTTCACCAAAATCTGTCTGTCGCTGCTCAAGTCCACCACCATCTATGTTCTGACGATTTCCATTTATGCCGGCCTTGCCATGTTCACGGAAAGCTATATGATTTTCGGCGGTAACAATTCGCCGAAGAACTACGGCCTGACCATCGTCGGTTATCTCTACCGCTATGGATTCGAGAAAGTGGACAAGTTCGGATTCGCATCTGCCGTAGGTCTTGTACTGCTGGTCGACGCTCTGCTCATTACGGTGATTCAGCTGCGCATTACCGGTGTGATCGGAAAGAAAGCGGAGGACTGAGCATATGGAAAAGAAATTCAGAAATCCGATCGGAACGGTATTGATGACGCTGTTTTTCATCATTCTCTCCATCCTTATTCTGATTCCGCTTTACGCGCTGGTTCTGGGTACGTTCAAGGGTGGCGCGGAACTCTTTGTCAGCGGTCTTAACCTGAACCTGAATTTTGAGCAGCTCCACCTGAAGGCCTGGCGGTATCTGTTTACGGGCATTATGGCCAATGGGGAGAGCAATCCGCATGACTATTTCATCTGGTACAGGAACAGCCTGGGTGTTGTGCTGGTCCAGGGAACGCTGACCCTGCTTCTTTCCTCCATGGTGGCCTATGGCTTTGCCAAGTACAATTTCAGGGGAAAGAATGTTCTTTTCCTCTGTGTCCTCCTGGTCATGATGGTCCCGCTTGAAATTCTGATGCTGCCGATGTATACCCAGGTCAACGCCATGGGCCTCCGGAACAGCTATGCAGGTGTCATGGTGCCCTTCCTGGTCAGTATGAGTGCTGTCTTTTTCTTCCGTCAGTTCCTGACCAATGTTCCCTATGAAATGCTGGATGCGGCCCGCGTGGATGGCTGTACCGAGTACGGCATCTTCTTCCGCATCATCATGCCG
>JAFUBF010000063.1 GCA_017460325.1 Clostridia bacterium
GGCTCCCGCGTTTCCCTGTGGGATACTCCGCAGAAGGGGGATAACGTGGGAACGCTGTAGCCGGGCAGCCAGGTGGGACCCCTTGCGACAACCGACGAGTGTGAACTGGTCCAGGTGCGTTCCTACCGCGGCAAGTACTATGCCCAGGTGCGCATCTACAACGGGGAGTATATCCGCCTCTCCGGCTGGGTGAACGCCAATTACATCGGCTGCTCCTGCACCGATTATTCCGAAACGGAGGAGGTCCCGGAGCACGAGACCATCTCCCTGTCCTATCATCTGCGCTGACAACAGCAGGGGAATCCCCAAAGGGATTTCCCTGCTGCTGTTTTTCTGTGCCCAATTTCAGGTCCGTTCTAAAGCCAGAACCCTACTCTTCCGGGAAAGGTGCCGCCCGGACGGACCGTTTCTGGGTATGTGACTATATCGGGCTATCTGCAGAATTTCACGTCCGGGGTAAAATGTCGCTTTTCAAACGACCTTTTCTCTGCGTAATCATGATACAATTGGAGCGGAGGTGAGAAAAAGATGATGATCAGTCCGGAAGCATATTACCATGATTCAATTGAGGGCAGGTCTCCGGAACAGATTCTCTGGCAGATCCATTCCCTGAAGCGGGAAATCCGCCATCTGATCCGGGTCCTGGAATCGGATGAGCTCAATTCTGAACTGATGATAGCGCCGCATCCCAGAACACAGATCAGCCTCAAGCGGGAGTATCTTGAGCTGGCGGTAAAGGCCTATACCGATGCCGGTGGCAAACTGGAACTGAACGGAATTGAACAGAAAGAGGCGGCTTTCAACGCCCGCCTGCCGGGCATGCGTAAACTTGTCCTTGAGATGCGCGGATCTGAACGGTATACGGTGACCTTTCCCGAAAAGGCCCTGGTACAGAAAGAGAAGCTGTCTCCTCCTGAGGACTGGAAGAGGGAGGAGTATCTGCTTCCTCAGACGTTTCCGGAATTTACGGAGGCGCTTGAAAAAATGCATATGGGGGAATGGAAGAAGACCTATTCTGCCTCCGGGGCGGAGCCGAGGGAAACCCGCTGGGTCCTCCGGATTGAGTATGAGGAGGAGGCTCCCTATATCTGTTCAGGCCGGAGTGCCGAGCCGTACAATTTTAACCTGCTCCTGGACCTGCTGAACGGGGAGATGTTCTGGATGGGCTGATGCCCGGGCAGATGCGCCCAAAGGCCAACCGTGGCAGGCCAATGACACGAAGGAGATAGGAACATGGAACTGCGGAAAATCTGCCGTGAAAATGCCCGGGCTCAGTGGGAATATACGACAGCCCTGCCGGCAGATGAAAACGGTCTTACAAATCCCTTTCACGGGGTGTCCTATGAGGCGTATCTCAGGGACACCCTTCCGACACTGATGTCCTATGAGCACCCGGTTCATATGCCGGACTGGTTTGTCCCGGAAACGTACACCTATCTGTGGGACGGGGACTGCCTTGTCGGGGAATTTCGCATCCGCCATCACCTGACGGAGGCGCTCCGTACCGGGGCAGGACACATCGGGTACAGTATCGGACGGAATTACCGGGGCAGAGGTTACGGAACAGCCGGCCTCCGCCTCGCGCTTGCGATGGCCAGGGAAATCGTGCCGGAGGATGAAATCTACCTTCGCGTGAACAAAGACAACCCCGCCTCGCTCAAGGTGATGCTGAACAACGGTGCTTATATGGCGGGCGAGGACGAGTCACACTATTTCATGCGTATCCCCAAATGACAGGGTTTGTAGCTCATGGAGGGGACGGTTCATTGGACGGGAAATTCGGTCGCTGAGCAGGAGAGGATGTTCGCTGCAAGCGCCGATCTGCCGCCCGGGATTGGGCGCATCGCATATGATGGACATGCCGTATGGATTTTGTACAGTGGATCTGCATGGTACAGTTCCAAATCCGGGAATGTCGGTTTGGTCGGAGATGGTCCCTGACAGGAGGAAGGCGGTCTGTTACGCTTGAGTAAACCGTGAGGAACTCCTTTGTCCGGGGGCTGAAGCGGGCAAAATCAGCCGGGGGATGCTTGGAAAACTGTGGCTGTTTTTCTGGAGACATTCCTGCCGAACTTCAAGAGATGTGGCAATGGATAACTGAATGAGGTTTGTGTGACGGAAACAGGCAAGCACAGTGTAGGTGATCCCACAAAGACGGTGGAGAAGAGAAGCCTGGCTGATGTGCACAGGGATGCGGTGCGAAGGGACGAAATCTGGGTTTACGGTGTTCGGAAGATGACGTATACTGTTGGGCGTGACTGCAGCTTTTTTCAGCCATTCAGACAGAAGGAAATGTGTCTGAGAATCAGCGTCAGAAGTTCCTCTGAAACGCGGAATGTGTCCCGATGAATTTTCTGCATTTTTGCTATGGAATGATGATGCGTTTTCTTTTGGAATCGTGTATAATATATGTGTGTAACATCAAAACCAAAATGAAATCATAAGGGAAGCTGCCGGACTTTATACTGGCTCCTCCCGGCAGGAGGTTCCTTCTGCGAGATAAACCACTCATGGAGACAGGCCCAGGACGGATGGACAATAGACATGGCCGGCAGCCTGCAAGAGACATGTAACAGAACGGTAACTGAGCTCAATACCTCTGGGCAAAATAAGAAAGAACAAAAGGGAGATACAGGATGATTACAGGCGAACTGAGAAACAAGATTGACGGAATCTGGGATATTTTCTGGTCTTCAGGAATGACGAACCCCTTAACGGTGATTGAACAGATTACCTATCTGCTGTTTATCAAGATTCTGGATGACAATGAGCAGCGTAAGGAATCCAATGCGGCTGCTTTTGATATGCCTGTAGTTGATCCGATCTTCGACAAGGAACATCAGAACTGCCGATGGTCCGTTTTCCGTCATTATGATCCGGAAACCATGTTCACGAACATGACGGAAAAGGTGTTTCCGTTTATCAAGACGGGGTTGACGTCGGGAAAGGATACGGCATTTGCCCGCTATATGAAGGATGCGCTTTTCCTCGTTCCGACGCCGCGCGTTCTGTCGAAAGTCGTTGATGCGCTGACCAGCCTGGACCTGAACAACAAGGACATCATGGGGGATGTGTACGAGTATCTGCTCTCTCAGATTGCGCAGAGCGGAACCAACGGACAGTTCCGTACACCCCGGCACATCATCAAGATGATGGTGGAACTGATGAAGCCCACGCTGGAGGATACCATCTGTGATCCGGCCATGGGTTCGGCAGGATTTATCTGTGCGGCCGCTCAGTACGTTACCGAACACTTCTCCAAGGAACTGATGCAGAAGGCACACAAGCAGCATTATACGACGACGATGTTTTCCGGCTTTGACACGGATCAGACCATGCTGCGCATCGGCGCCATGAACATGATGCTGCACGGTGTTGAGGCACCCCATATCACCTGGATGGATTCGCTTTCCGAGGACAACACCCATCGGGAGGAATACTCGCTGATCATGGCCAATCCGCCCTTTACCGGGAGCCTGGACAAGGAAACCATCTCCAAGGATCTGCTGGCAATTGCACCGACCAAGAAGACGGAACTCCTGTTCCTTGCGTTGTTTCTGAAAGCCCTGAAAACGGGCGGGCGCTGCGCGTCCATTGTTCCGGACGGTGTTCTCTTCGGCTCGTCCAAAGCCCATAAATCCCTGCGGCAGGAACTGGTGGAATTCAATCGTCTGGAGGCCATCATCTCCATGCCTTCCGGCGTGTTTAAACCGTATGCAGGTGTTTCTACCGCGATCCTGATTTTCACCAAAACCGGCCACGGTGGAACGGATAAGGTCTGGTTCTACGATATGAAAGCTGACGGCTTCAGTCTGGATGACAAGCGCAGCCCGGTTGAGGCAAACGATATTCCGGATATCATTGCCCGCTTCGGAAACCTTGCTGACGAGGAAAAGCGGGAACGGACCGAGCAGAGCTTCTTTGTTCCGAAACAGGAAATCGTTGACAACGGGTATGATCTGTCGATCAATAAATACAAGAAGACCGAGTATGTACCGGTCGAATATCCTCCGACAAGTGAGATTCTCGATGAACTGGATCGCCTGAACGCGCTGATCGAAGAAGAAACGAAGAAGCTGCGGGAACTGCTGGAGAAAGAGTAAGAACGAATTTCTCAACAATGGGGCATGTCTGCAAACCGTCGTGAACAGACAGAATAATCCAAACA
>JAFUBF010000064.1 GCA_017460325.1 Clostridia bacterium
CCGGCGTCGGCGTTGGGGTGGGTATCGGTGTCGGTTCCGGCGTCGGCGTTGGGGTGGGTGTCGGTGTCGGCTCAAGTGTCGGTGTTGGAGTGGGTGTTGGTGTCGGCTCTGGCGTCAGTGTCGGCTCCGGCGTCAGTGTCGGCTCCGGCGTCAGTGTCGGCTCCGGCGTCGGTGTCGGCTCCGGCGTCGGTGTCGGCTCCGGCTCCGGCGTCGCCGTCGGTTCCGGTTCAGGCGTCGGCGTCAGTGTCGGTTTCGGCTCTGGCGTCGGTGTCGGCGCCGGTTCAGGTGTGGATGTCGGCTCCGGCTCAGGCGTCAGCGTCGGCTCCAATTCAGGCGTCAGTGTCGGCGCCGGTTCAGGCGTGGCTGTCGCATCAGGAATCTCAGCATCCGGTGTTCCCTCAGCAATAACCGGCAGTTCTGATGTCAGGTCTGCTGACGGACCAGGTGTGGCTGTCTGCTCAGGCACAGGCGTGTGCTCAGGAAGAGGTTCCGGCGTCGAGGTGGGTTCCAGGCGTTCCGTGGGCACCGGGGTCGGTTCAGGATGCCCGGATGAGGGGCGGAACAGATTGTACAGCAGGAAGCCGATCAGGCCCGCGCAGACCACTGCAAGGACAAGAATTACCGGCAGCAGGCTCTTTTTCTTTGGAGGCTCACTGTGCGTCATCGCCTTGGCAAGTGCCTCCGTCAGTTCTTCCGCACTCTTCCATCGTCCGTCGATTTCCAGACTCAGGCCTTTCATGATCACATCATTCAAAGCTTCCGGAACATCAGGATTCAGGGATGACAGCCTCAGCAGATTGTCCTTTTCCATCCGATCTGTTGAAGCCGGGGGCACCTTGCCGCTGAGGCAGGCATACAGCGCGGCACAGAACGCATATGTGTCCGTCCACGGTCCCTGATTTCCATGCTCGTCATACTGCTCGATCGGCGCAAATCCATGCTTCAGAACAACCGTCCGTGTCCTCAGTTCAAAAGGTAAAATCGTTCTTGACGCACCAAAATCGAACAGTTTCAGGGTCCCGTCCGGCATCTGCATAATGTTGTCCGGGCTGATATCCCGATGAACGAGATTCATCTTATGAATCTCCCCGAGCCCTTTCAAAAGCACAATGCACCTGGGAATCAGGTCTGACCAGTCGAGTCTTCCATTTCTTTTAATCTGGTCTCTGAGCGTCGTCCCATTCAAGAATTCCATGACGATATACGCCGTGTCGTTTGACTCGAAGTAATTAAGTACCTCAACGACGCCCGGAATATTTTTACACCGCTCCATGGTTCGGGCTTCTTCCAGATACCGTTGCTTCCACTGTGCAAACAGTTTTGGATCTCTGCCCCCTGAAATTTTGACTAAGGTCGAAACTGATACATCCCGTGTGGCAAACTGCATCGGGAAGAATTCTTTAAGACAGACATCAACCTGAAATACATTATCCCAGGCCTTATAGGTTATACCGAACCCACCGCTGCCCAGGTGCTGTTCGATTCGATATCTCTCCTGAACCACTGAACCTACAGGCAAAATATAATTCTTCTTGTCCATCCTATCCTCCAGATATGGCTTTTCTTTGCCAAAGAGATTGTCGGTAAACTTCCTGACAATTGTCTGTATTACGTTCTACTGCCAGCTTCCAATTCAGTTTTGATCTGAGACTCATATTCGGTGATTATATTTGCCAATGTTTCAGCGATCTTCTGGTCCCGACCTAACTGAACAGTTCTGGATTGTTTTTCATTTGATAAGCCTTTACTTCCTTGCTTTGTGTAACAATATCATAGGTTCTCCTGAGTATATTCTTGTCTTGCACATCCACTGGTCCGGTTGCTTCATTTATCTGCCTGATCTTATCTGCGCTGACTTTGATTACTTTATCAGCTTTTAATGAGCCAAGTACTCCATCGTTCAATTCATTAACAATCGTTTTAGCGCTACAACCATAATCGTGCTTAGCATATAACATTTGTCCCTTGAGCATCGCAACAATTTTAGCTTTATCATCCAGTCTTAGTTCTGATGAATCCCATTGTTAACAAATCCCGCAAATCAGCAAGATCGGATTTTCCTTGTGTCCACAGCTTTGCATTACGGAACGCTTTTGACCCAAACAGAAACTCTACTGCACTTTCAGCTTCATTCCTTTTCAATCCCCTTATTACCTTTGGCGTATTCTCATTCTGATTGCTTTCCTGCTGTTCTACGGGTTGACTCTCGTTCTCACTGGACGTTGCATGGGTTGAATGATTTCCTTTCGCAACTTTTTCTTTTGAATTCTTTCTGGATACCATGTCAATCGAAACGAGACGTTCTTCACACTCCGTATACGTTTGTATACATCTGTTTAACCCACTGCCAATTCTGTAAAAAACCTCTTCCGTTTTTCCCAGAGCAACCGAAAGCGAAGAGATCAGCTCCTCTAAATCATCTCCACCGGTAAACCTATAATTGCTTGCCTTAAGTTTTGAACCCGGAAACGCCAAGTGCCAGATGCCCTATATCTTCAAAATCAAGACTTGTCAACCGATGAGCTGAATTTTCCAGAGCCTGTGAAATTCCATTCAACCGCTGTGCAGTCTCAAAAAGCGCTTCTGTATTCACCCTCAACTTATCCATTCTACCCTCCACAGGCTTACTCATTTAATATCAAATCTTTATTTCAGCATATCCATCGCCGATTAATTAATTAATTAATTAATTAATCCGTCGAGATTTCCATCGCCGGTTTTCGCCGTAGCTGCTACCTCTCGATTATGATTTAACGTATTCATTCTGTTAACTGCATTTCTGGCAGATTCGGCTGATCGAACACACTGTTCCATTTGCTCTCTTGCTTCATCATTCAGATGATGCCAGGGTACAATTGCGTCGTCTCCAATCTGGAAAAGCGCATCAGCAGATTCTTCGGCTGTTGCAACTTGCTGTTGATAAGTTGTATAGCTTGTTACACACTTCTGGAGATTAGCTTCAGTTGGATTGGCCTCATACGTTGCTATATCGTTCTGCAATACTTCATAAGTACTTTTTGCTGCGGCTGTAGAGAATGCAAGTTCATTCTGTAGCCCAGGTACATCATTTACACCGGTAAGCATGTCAGTAACATCGGTTGTTATCTGCGCAGTAAGAACAATAGGATTCGCTTTTCCTAATTGCTTTACTCCTGCTTTATACAGTGTACTATACGCTTCGTCAAAACCTAAGTCCACTAATTCGCCGCCTGCAATCATGGCTATTCTTTCTCCTTCGCTCGCATTTGCAAGCTTGGTCAATTTTTCCCCCGTGGCCTGCATCGCACTATCTGATGATTCAAGATATACTCTGGCCGTTTCCAGCATTTGATTCTTATCTACGCTATTTAAAATCTGTAACTCATTATAAATCTCCACGCCACTCTTGATGGCTTTTTTCCCAGTGTCAATTGCTTTTGTAACTTTGGAGATAGTCTCAAGTTTTCCAATAATTTCCAAATTAGCCTGAAAATCACTAATCTGGTCCGCATTTAATGATGTATTCTTTGAGAGTAGTTTGGTTACACTTTCAGCAAGGGCAGGATTATCCTTTAGATTTGAAGATAATTCTTCGATAAACTGCTGATCTGTCAGTTTGTCAACTTTTTCCAGATCACATAAATTTGCCACCTCGGTCACTTTTTTTAAAATTTTCACATTATCTTTTAGAAACCCATACGCATCGCCCAGAACACTATCAACACTTTTTGTAGGATCAATTATGCTGACGTTAGCTGTATCTGCCCAGTGAAGCCCCTTTTTAAAGAGATAACGTTCCTTTTGCTGCTCGCCAATATCATGCCACTTTCCGGATATAAAGGACCATATCCCTGTAGCGAGTTGTTTAAATACCCCAAAGTTCTCACGTTTCATCACAGAAATCAGATCTTCCGGATTTCTTGCATTCTTCAAAATGTTGAGAATCGCTTCAATTTGCGCCTGTTCAATACTTTCCGCAATTTTCTGTTCCTCCGTCATGGGGTGTACTTCATCCCCAATAACTTTTGCAATACTGTTTTCACACGCAAGAATCTGTTCAATCACCTGGCTGAGATTGGAACTGATTTTGCCCGCAGCCAGCGACTCCCCCAGGACGGCCTGGGAAAGTGATCCCAGATGATCTTCGACGGTATCATAGCCTCCAAAGTCTCTGCCGAATATCAGTCGATGAGAATCCACTCCAATTCGATGCAGCGCCCCGGCTTCCTCCTCAAGCGATATTCCGTCAATTTTCCCTTTAATTGCATCTAACTGTTCGGCAACGGATACCAGATCACTGACAATTGACCTTAGCGACTCCTCATTAAATCGCAGTTTATCTGCCATACTTTCCCTCTCCTCTATTGAGCCAATTTGTGCCCGTTCCAGCCCTGTTTTCGGAAAGAACCGGAATCTGTCAGATCGTCGCCCCCTCATGGGCGCATTGAATCCGTATCCCGGATCTTTCCGAAAACGAGCATCTTCCTTTCATTCCATTCAGCCTCAGCAAAAACCGTATCTTATGCACCCGTGACCAGTATTTCATTCAGCAGATTTTTATCTTTCTCCTCAAAAACCGTTGCCACCTGGTCAATCGCAACACTGAAATTCCCGGCTTTATCCGCCGCCTGCTGTATACTTGCTGCATACCGCTTTAAATACCCTGCAGGTGTGAACATATCCAGAATCTTTTGAAGCAGTCGGAACGATACCGGAACGGAGAAGATCCGCGGTTCTATTTCACACTGTTCACAATAGTCCGCAGCCTCAACTATCTTCTGAGCGGCCTCATTTAACTGTGCAACAACCTGATTCAATTCGGCACAGACCGCTCGGAGTTCCTCAAAATTCACCCGCAGAAGCGGTTTACCGATATCCCCCTCCGCGATTCCCTCTGTACTTTCGACGGTTCTGTCTGCATATTCCCTGTTTACCTCCAGGTAGTCGAAGGCGTTCCCCATGAGCATTTCAACATACAGTCTGGCAAGTTCGACATCAAACCCCAGTTTCTGCAGAATATCAAATACCGCACTGATCCCTTTTTGGGCCCACCATGACGGATCGCCGGAAATCCATTCCTCCACCGTCTTTCCAAACACTTCTGTATTCAGTACCTTGTCAATGGTGTCATACACTTCGGAAATCCCCGGGATTATGTGATCCAGTGCCTCCACTACACCATCCTTCGCCCGAACTTTCACGTACTCCCTGATATACGTTACCAGTTCCATAACACCCTTTTGAGAACTGGGAGTACATATACATTTATAAAGGGTCCATTTCATTCCGTCGGGATTATCTATATTTCCCAGCATCTCGGCAATTAAACCGGTTACATTTTGCTTATATTCTGCATTTGACCGTAAATAACTGTTAAAAAACTCACTTAATGCACCTGCAACCGCTCCCTGTTCTCCGTTCGCATGTTCGGCCAGCGGAAGCTGCTGATCAAATGAAAACAGATCATGTGTTAAGGGCCCCTGCTCGTATTTAAAGTTGTCATTCGGATGAATGTACCTCATTTCACCAACATCATTCAGAATAACATTCACATAATCGTATTCGTTTGCATATGTTGTGATTTTCCCCTGAGCCGCCGCAATTTCCGCACTGTATGTGTCAAGAAAGCTGTCTGAAAAGCCCTGTCCATCAAATGATACGCATTCTGTCACTCTCGGTTCAAAGATAGCAACTACCTTTGCGCTGTTTCCTCCCTTTGAATGACCCGTTGTATAGACATTCTCGCATCCGGCCAGTGCGCTTTGAACTTCATCGGATCTGTACCAGTCTAAAGCTGCGTGCTGAGAGTTGGTCATCCCTTCCACAAACGGCGCCTGGAAATTGTCTTTCCACTCGGTCATGCCGTTTGTCCCCTGAAAAACCAGTGTACCGTCTTTACCATCCTGGCTCACAACGCAGTAACACGACTGTCCGGACTGTCCGTTCGTTACGAGCGATGTCTCTGCCTTTATAACCATGTTTGCTAGATGTTTATTATTATCACTAGTTATGCGGTCACAAAGCGTTATTATTTCAAGTGCCCTGTCCGGTTCCTCCCTCGCAACCTGCCGGATAAACGACGGATTACTCATCTGTTTTGCAATATCGCCAACGGTCATTCCCACGACATTAACATCATTTTCGCCAATTCCGTTATCCACATACGTCATCAGCGTCAGAAGATACATTTCATCTGCCGTAACAGCCATTTACTCACCTTCCATCCTTAGCGCAATACTTTTTCCTGGAATTACGCCCTGTTCGTTTTCCGGAACCAGCAGGCCGGTCAGCCCTTTCTGTGAGAACACCGGAGCTAATTTTTCAAGCTCTCCCAGCAGGCCGATATCCTGAATCCTGACTTTAATCAGTACTGAAAGCGGCCATTCACTGCAGGCTTTCTGAATGGACAACCCGGGATCCGTCTCTTCCCCAAACATTCCGTTTATATGCGCCTCGATCAGCTCCGCCTCAATGCCACTGTCCTTAAGCATCTCCCGAATCCAGTCCTCCAGCTCCTGTTTGCGGTATCGCGCGTAGTAGTTTTCAAAGAAGTTCCACTGTTCCTCGCCCGCTGGTCTTGCCCTGAGCGTAAAATCACAGTCACTCTTCTCCGCATGTATTTTGTACGTGTAGGAATCTACGTATGCTCTTCGATCGCCACTCAGTGAGATAAAGTGGAAGGTTTCGCCAGGATATCTTTGGGAAAGAAACTCCGTTCCCTTTTCAAACGCCTTTACGAGCCCTTCTTCCGTCTTTGTCAGGGTCATTGAATCGATTCTTTCCGGCGTCAGCATAAAATCTTCCAGTATTTTTACCTGGTCTTCACTCATATTCTCCCGTTTCACTTTTGTTTCTCCTTCTCCTGATACTCTTAATACGACAAGAAGCATGAACGCAAACACGATCAAACCAATTCTATCGGACCGTTTCTTCATTGTCTTTCACATCCAGTACAATACAGGTTGTATTATCTTTTCCACCGAGTTCAAGCGAAAGACTGACCAGCTCCATCGCCGTCTGATCCGCCGTATGCGGTCTTCCCATGATTTTCTGCAGTTCCTCATGGGAAAGCAGGTCGCTGACTCCATCACTGCAGAGCATGAACCGGTCTCCACTTCTGACATCCGATGACAGTTCATATGCAAAAGGACTTGGCATTTTCTCCGGATCCATTCCGAGATATCGCGTAATGACATTATTCATTCTGTGTTTTCTTGCCTGTTCCAGCGTCAGTTTATTGGCAAGATACAGCTGATATACATATGAATGATCTTTTGTCAGCAGCTCAAGCTGCCCATTTCTGAAACGATACACACGACTGTCACCGACATTGGCTGCCAGAATCCAACTGTTCTTCAGGCAAAGGATTGCCATTGTCGTTCCCATGTTGCGCGCTTTCAGCCGAATGCCTTCCTGATAAATCTGTCTGGAAACCCTGTCGGCAAACTTTTCGATCTCCTTTTCCGGGTCGGCAAAAATCTGACTCTGGCAGACATTCAGTGCTTTGGCCGCCATACCGGAGGCGCATTCGCCTGAATCTGCTCCTCCAACGCCATCCAGGATCGCATACAGCTGGCAGGCATCCGAGGTGACATGGACGATATGTGCCCCATCATTTACCTCATTCGGAAGGAGATAATCTCCCAGGAAACAGAAATTATCTTCATTGTTTCCCCGAACGCACCCGATGCTGCATACCACTGACGCTTCAGCCATCATCGCCATCCTTCACCTCTTTTCGTAAATCTTCCATCGGCTGCTTCGGTTTATCGACGCAGCCGAAACGCGATCAGTAACGCGCCTATGATGCAAATCAAAACTGCAATAAGAATCCCAATAATTATAAAAAGCCGGGACGGTTTCTTTTTTTTCTCTTCACCTCCGGCTTGTTCTTCTTTTTTACTGGTCTTCAGTACTCTCAGGTTCCTCTTCTTCGGAAGCGCGGGTATCGGCAATGCATTAATTGACATTAGCGGTTTCCCGACCTGATCCCGAAAGAACACCGGCTGGTCCAGCAGCTTTTCCGCTTCCTGCCGCGCTGCGACGCCGGATGATACGCTGTATATTCGAAAACAGGTCCCACCGAACATAAATGATTGGATGCATGGTAGCGATCGGTTTCCGGGGCACGGCAGCTCAAACATCATTTTTGCCGCACCTGCAAACAGTCGCTCTCCCCGTCCCTGGGCTTTTACCTCTGTTCCAGCTCTTCCACATGCCCCCCTGGGGAAAAACTCCTCTGCAAGAACGGGTTGTCTTGTGCTGCGATCCCAGGCGATATAGCATATACTCTGCCGGCTCTGAGCCAGTGGCAATCCCAGTTCATACCGGGAAGAAATAACCATCCCCACAGGAAGTACGTTGCCTGTCTCTTCCTGAATCGATGCTGTCTGCAACCCGCATACCATACAACGATCTGTCACCCCTAATTCCGCCATACAGGCAGGACACCGCTTCACGCCTCTCCCTCCTTGCATTTCTGTCGGTATAATTCACACATGACCGTTTCGAGTCCCCCGTCCTCCTTCATGGATCATTACCGTATTTCCAGACGATCCGTTTTTATACGATCAGGCAGCTCACTGCCTGTTATTTTCGTTTTCATCCGCAGCCTGCTGAAGCCACTCCGGAATTAAGATGGCCGGAGCAATCCAGGACACCTGCACAAGAAGTGCTTTGAGTGCCTCTGCCAGATTTTCCTGATACTCCGTATATCGGGTTTCCCCCGGCACTGTTCTTCTGAACGGAATATATGAACCAAATCCCAGCCAGTCCAGTGTGTATCCTGCTGCCATGTTAAGCTGATTCCCCAGCTTAACCGTATCTTTCTCTCTTTTATCGAAAGTCTCTGCAACTCTTCCAATGGCCCTTTCCAGCCCGAATGCCTGTCCTTGCAGCCTTTTGTAGACACGCTCACAGCTTTCAAGTTCCCTGATGCATTTCTCGATGATTTCACTGTTCCCGTATTCTTCCAGTATTTCAATCACGCGGTGGAGATCATGCAAGCCCTCATCCATCTGGTCAGCGCTTCGCCCGATTTTCATTCCGGCTGAATGAAGAAGATCGGAATTTACTCTGATTCTGTCCATTTTTTCACCACCGTTCTAAAGGGACCAACTGCCCCATGGACAGTTGGTCCATTAATTTCCCTTCTCAGATAGGAAGCGCCGCGCTGCCTTTGTCAAGTCTCTGACCCGTGGCTGTTGCCGACTGTTCAGCCGCCTGCATTTTGTCCATCGTCTGTTTCAGATCATTTTCCGCATCCAACATGATCTGATCACTGTTCTTGAGATTCGTATACAGCTGATTAAACTGTTCCACGAAAGCCTGCGCCGCCGCTCCGGTCCAGGAAACACTGTCCACTGCAGATTTCATGGCCGTAATTGAGTCATTCAGTGCACCTTTTGCCTGATCATATTTTCCAACCGTTTCCTGCATTATCGGGAGATCTACTTTAATATGCGATGCCATTATTCTTTTCCTCCTTATTTTCGATTCATCCGTTTATCTGTCAGATCGCGCCTGCTGCGGTCTCATCTGCTTCCTGATAAGTCTGGGCAATCTGCCTCAGAATGGCAACCCCTGTCTGTGCCGCTGCAGACATCTGCCTGTACCACTGGTTTACCTGGTCCTGTTCTGTCTGGAATTTGACCTTCGAATCACCTTCCCAGTTGCCACAAAGATTATTCCCTGCAGCATATGCCTGAGCGGCTGCACTGTCAAAAGACTCGATCGCTCTCTCAAGCTGCTCCGCTGCCGCATTCAAGGTATCCGTTCTTACATCAAAAGTCGACATTTCATTTCCTCCTTAAATTCTACTGTATATTTTCAAGACTTCCGTCTGAAAACCTTTCTCAGGCATTCCTCAGAATGCTGGCACACTCCGAATCGGTTTCGGTGTATGCCTTAACCGCCTTATCAATGGCACTGTAATAAAGCTTTGCCTTATTGAGCATCTGTTCCAGCAGCTGCCTGTTGATCTCGCTCTCTATGGAAAACTTCATCTGTGCATCCCCTTCCCAGGTGGCAAGAAGTGCTTCTGTTGCACTTATGTAATTCTCCGTCGCTTCCTGAAAATTCATGCACTCCTCTTCCAGCCTGCGGGCAGTCTGTCTCATGCTGGATTTATCCGCATACAGCTCCATTTCCTGTCACCTCACTCTCTATATATCATGGGACGCTGCCTCATCAGCCGCCTTAATACGGTCTGCATACGCTTTCAGTTCATCACTGATCGACTTTAGCCCGTTTCGAAGCTGTCGAAGGTCAGCATTCAGGTCACCGAGCTGTGACTGTAAAACCTCAGCCGCATCTCCCTCAAACGTTCCGATGAGAGAACCTTTTATTCGGCTGACCGTCGATGCTGTCAGACTCACTTCACTCGCAACCGAAGATATTTTTCGTGCTGCCTCTAAGATCTCATCCGTATCAACCCTGACCACGGGATTTCCTCTCCTTTCGTTTCCTTCCTGATTGCAACATCATTATATTCTCCGTTTCTCTCCGATTCTACCAATTCGGATGAACGGGCGAAAATTCGCGACAAACGGGAATCAGAGCAGAATCAGGCGATCTCCATCGCATACCCGGTTCTCGGAAAGTGTCCGTTCCAGGTCAATCTGCTGCCCCTCTGCGTTGATCAGAATCGGAACATCCGTATCTACCATACTGTTGTTCGTACAGATTCCCACTGCTTTTGCCATTTCCCCCAGCACATGTTCCATGGGAATCTGAGAGGGGATCGAAAAATCCAGCTTCGTATTTGATCCCGGCAGATAGATCTCAACAATAATCGATTCCACTTATCCGTTCCTCCTTGCCCAGTTCTCCAAAGTACCCATTATCTCCTGAGTTCCCGTCTGACTGTCCAGAATGCGAATCTCCCCATCATACAGGTAGTATGCGCCCTGAACACCGGATTGCTCTGCATACTGCCTGAAAACAGTCCGTGCGGCCTCCAGTTCCGGCAGCGGATAAAGCTGCCAGACCCCGCGCCTTCTGCCCAGGAAAATCCACATATGCCGGCAGCAGTAAAGACCAGCCACGATCTCCTCTTCCTCTGTCTCAAACAGTACACATCTGGAGGTATTGCCAAGCTCACAGACAACAAAAGAGAGCACCTTTTCAACCATATCTCCCTCTTCGCTGTGAAACAGCAGCCCTTTTCCCTGAAGCTGCGTAAGGCCATCCTTTAATTCGGATACACTTCCTGTTCCGATCTGCAGTCCTGTCAGTTTTCCTCCTTTAAGGGTCAGAAGCGCCTGAATCTCATTATCCGTCAGACGATATCCGTTCCACTCCACTTTCATGCCTTTTCCCTCAGTCTCTGCAGCACTTCCTTTGCCTCCGTGGCCTTCCGTTTGGAAAGCGGTATTCTCTCCCCCGTTTGCAGTCGGATTTCAAGCTCCGAAAAACTGATCTTCTCTATCTGCTCCTCACTCACAATAAAGGAGCGATGGCATCTGAAGAAGCCATGTCCAAGTTTCTCCTCCAGTTCGTTCATCGTCATGGACGTTGTGATATACTGCTCACGCATGGTGATTTTCGTCTTTTTCTCAGATGATTCCGCATAGAGGAAACTGGATCTCCGCAGGATCTGGCAGCTTCCGCCGTCTTTGATAACGATCCCGTCCTCACTTTCCCATCCTCCGGAAATCTGCCCGTAATCCTCCAGAAGACGTCTTGACACCTGCTTTGTCAGTTCAGGTTTCAACGGGTGGATCAGTATGGAAAACGGATGTGGCAAAATTGCCGCAGCCTTTTCAAGGAGTGAGGGTTTCTGCAGAACATAAATCAGGTAATGGTCTCTGTTTTTCTGAAACACCTTTCGCCCGAGTTGAGCGCCGGAAATGGAATCTTCCCGTTTCTGTGTTCCAATTCCTATCGTAAATGCCGATATTTTTTCGTATTCGTCCAGCTCTCTGGCGGCATCCTCCGGGCTCTCCGTAATCGCCTCAACAGATACCTTCTCTTTCCCATTCTGCGCCGTCTCATCCAGTGAGGCCAGCAATACTTTTCGGTCCTCGGGCTGAACCGCACAAAAAATGATTGGAAGCATCTGCTCACCTCTTTACGGTCTGGGAACCACAACCGATTTAAATTCGCCATTTCTGAGCAGCAGTCCTTCACCAACCGGAAGAGAGGCATTGATTTTCCCCCTGACACCGGCCCACGGTATTGCAATCCCTTTAAAGCCGCTGAGAACAATTCCCTGACTGCAGTTCAGAACACTACTGAGCGGATACCGGCTGCTCATGCTGTTCGCAACGATCAGATCCACACCAAGCAACACAATCGTCCGAATTTTATCGCCAACGCGGGCCAGCTCACCCACATGCTGACAGACTGGCTCCAGCTGCCCGTCAATGAACCCTCTCACATCGTCAATGGCCATGACCATCATCTTCAGTGATTTGAGATGTTCCCCGATAGCATCCGGTCCGTTTTTCGACGCTTCAATATACGAGGCAACCCGCCGGTCAATTTCCGGTTTGTTGACCTCGTTAAAGAACGTGGCTGTCTCTCTGGAGCGGACATCATAGACCTTCAGTCCTTTTTCCGCGCCGTACGAAGTAAGCTTCTCTGAATTGCCAAACAGCAGCACCTCGGCCCCCTGGCTGCGCAGAATTTCGCAGGCTGCAATCAGCGTACTGGTAATTCCACTCTCTTTCTGACCCGTGATCAGCCAGCCGGCTTTCTTCGTCAGGTCAATCTGGTAAACCTCCGCGTTTGTCTTATCAAGAACAAACGGGAAACATCCCACCGGGGTTTTGGTATAGTCTCCGTTGGCCATACCCTGCAGATGTTGAATACTGAAGTTTTCCGGAATGCGGACAATTCCGCTTCTTGTCTGCCCGCTCCAGCTGGCCTTCATGGCCTCTGCAAGTTTCCGGATCGCAAGGGTCCGTTCCCGGTTGTCCGTGGACTGATAAACCGCCGTCTGCGTCTCGGAAAGACCGCTTTCCCCCATGGCAAGGCCTCGGCCGGGGGTCGGCATGATCTGCGTGGACTCTGCAGAGACATATCCCTCCACATGCAGAATTTCCTTGTACTGGTCCTTATCTCCCACCCGAAGCGCGATACCGCGGAAGCTGGGAACCAGCTTATACGGCATTTCCTCCCGGTGCAGCGACATCGCCGTTACGACAAAGTAAATCCCGCGGCTTGCCGCTTCCTGAAGCAGCCGGCCCAGCTGTGTTATCTGATTCTCCGGAATGATTTCAAGCAACTGCGCCATCCGGTCGACAAAGACAATGATGGCCGGAAGCACTTCCTTGCCCGATGCTGCCGCAATCTCATTGTACTGCTCAAAGCTGTCCGTCGTCACTTCCTCAAAGAGCAGACGCCGTCTGGCATCCTCCTCCACAATGTGGTCCAGAAGACGAATGATTTCATCTTCTTTGTCGCGTACAACCAGATCGACAGTATGCGGCAGTTCCTGCAGCACATTCAGGACATTTCCTGTCAGACTGAAGATATAAAAGTTCAGCTGGTCAGGCGTATACCGAAGAGCAAGAGAAATGGCAAGGGTCTGGAGGAAAGTCGTTTTTCCGGTCGCGGCCGGTCCAACGACCATATAATTGTGTGCATTCGACAGATTGATGGAAACCGGCAGATACCGCTGACCGGGTGTATCATCCAGCATTCCGTAAGGAACCGTAATCGGGGACAGCGGGACCTTCTTCCATCCGGTTTTCTCATCAAATGCGTTTTCCATAACCCCAGGCACCTGATGAAGGTAGATCACCTTAACCATCTCATCCAGCCAGAGGCGCTTGGTCTTTTTCAGCTTATGCTGCCGGCATACCTGCTCGATTCGCCGGATCACCGCATCCATCTGCGTTTCGCAGCGATCCCAGTACACAAATCCGGGACGGCTGGCTTTCCGGATTCCATGAACTTTCCGTCTCATCCTGCGCGGCACATTTCTGCTCTTCTTTCTGTCCTTTGCGCCTGAGATGATTTTGAAAAGTGTCGTTTCCTGATTGTGTTTCTTTTTGATCCGAATCGCCTGACCGCTCCCGTTCAGTACCTTGGGAATTTCCTCTGAACTGAGTGCATTCGGTGCATAGTCTGCGCCGGAATAACTGGTCTGGACCTGTTCAAAGATTTCATCGTTTCCAACCTGAACATAGCACCGGCCCATTCCGCGCAGATACGCCGCGTCCGGACGTTTCAGCATATCATTGGAGTCGCCTCTGCTGGCCACACGCAGACAGATCCTGAATCGGGTATTGGACCAGATTTCATCATCCACGGAATTGGACGGTTTCTGCGTTGCCAGAATCAGATGCAGTCCGACGCTTCGACCGACACGTGCCGCACTGACCAGTTCACGCATGAAATCCGGCTGTTCACGTTTGAGTTCGGCAAATTCGTCCACCACAATGATGATATGCCCAAGGGGTCTTTCCCTGGGATCATTGTTGTAGAACCGAATGTAGTCATCGATATGATCAATGCCGAGGCGCTTGAACGCTTCCTCCCGTCGTTTGATCTCACCCTTAATCGACTGCAGTGCACGCTGAATGGCACGTTCGCTCTGGAGATTGTCAATGATGCCCGCGATATGCGGGAGCCTTGACATGGCATTGGCCATGCCACCGCCCTTATAGTCGATCAGGATAAACTGTACCTGTTCCGGGTGATAGTTAAGTGCCAGTGAAAGAATATAGGTCTGCAGCATGACCGATTTGCCTGAACCTGTCGTACCTGCAGCCAGGCCATGCGGTCCGTGGCTCTGGGGTTTATCCGAAATATCCAGCACAAACGGTCTGGAGCCGGAACCGATGCCGACAATGGCCTTGATTCCCTCATAGGCGTGGTTCTCATTCCAGAAGCGCCAGATGTCCAGATCTTTTGTGTTCCTGACCCCATACACATCCAGGAAATTGACGAGTGTTGGAATCGCCGAATTCTCCGCGGTGCCTTTTACACGAATCGGCGCGATACTCTTTGAGAAAACGGACAGCTCCTTTTTCTCCGGAAACTCAAACTGGATATCCGTGACCTCTCCGCGGCTGTTATATATCGCACCGCGGGGCTTGTCAGCCTCGATAATCGTATCGCACTCTTTGGGAAGGTCCACCATGTTCCGTCCCTGCAGGACCAGCGTGAATCCGTGCGGCCGGTCAATTACGTGCCGCATGAATATGTGATTTTCAATCAGTTTCACATCTGTACAGAATACAACGAACCTCGGCATCTCTCCGGTCTGCGCATGAACATCCGTCGACGAACTTCTCTCCTCATCGCCCCCGGACATTTCATGTCGCATTGCCCAGACATTCTCAAGCGCATTCAGAACTTCCTGAACATCTTCCTCCCCGCTGACGACCATCCGGAGTGACCGTTCTTCATTGAGAAAAACATGCGGAATCCATCTGGCCCACTCCCACTGAGATACATAATGTTCATCTGTCAGGATCGCAATCCGCAAGTCGTGATAACTGTGCATGGCACTCAGCTGAATGACCATGCTCTGCAGAAGCTTGGGTTCGGCGACACGGGCCAGAACGCCCACGAGGGAGCGGTTCTTCATGTTCAGAATGATCGGCGCATTCTGAATCTTTTCATACTTATCCTTGAGTCTCCTGGGCTCTTTCTTGAGATCATCTTCCACCATTTCCAGTTTGTTTTCGGTGATGCTGATCTCGGAAGGCAGGCTGATCTCGCCGATGCCCAGGCGGACCGCAGTAAAGTCCTCATGCTGCGAGGCACGTTCCCAGAGACGGTTGTTCTTTGCCTTCGGCAGGGAAATACAGCTTGATATGGGAGGATTGTTGTTATTGAGACGCTCCCGTTCCTTCTGAACCAGCGACTCGAGCTTTACAGTCGTTTCAGAAATATAGTTCTCATAAACCTCCCGCCGCTTTTCCTCCGTTTCGCCCATGTTCTTTTTCTGATAACGCATGTTGACAAGTCCCCAGAAAACAGAGAGACATGCCGTTCCACCCATCATAACGAGAGAGCTGGCTGCCCTGCCGCCGATCAGCAGAGAACTGAGCAGCATGGGAATCACCATGGTCATGGACGGTCCCAGTGTCAGAAGCAGGGGAAGCTTGTTCTGATTCTGCTGGGCCGTCGGTCCTTCAATGACAATCTTCTCATTCTCCAGCGGGCGAATGATTCTCGGTTTCTGATTGTAAATCTTCGTAGAAACGTTTCCATTTGAAGTAGGAACTCCGGATTTGAGTTCAATTCTCTGGACTGGTGTAAGCCCGATTTTGCGGACGGCGGCACGATTGACGGCAACTCTGTCCCCCAGGTAATAGACCTTCACCATCCCATCCAGAACCAGTGTGTCGCCAATTTTTAATTCAGTTGTCTCCGCCATAACAGCCTTTCCGTTCAGGAAAGCCGTTAGTTCCCTGCTGACATACAAGGTGCATTTCCCGGAATAATTGCGCAGCTCACTGTACCCGCTGCCGGAATTCAGAACGATATCCGCTCCTTCTCTGCTGCTGATACTGACGGTCTGTTCCTGCGGCAGAATGTACTTTGACAAAACCGTACAGTCCCTCGTACAGTTATCCGCAAATATCCGGATTCTGAGATCTTCCTTCTTTTTCCCCTGATCCTTAAGCCAGCGCCCCAGATACGCAGTTGGCTCCATGGCCAGCATTTTCCCCGTCTGAATCTCTGCCTCACTTACACTGCCGGATTCCCAGCAGAACCCTTTTTCAGGCTTGATATATCCTTTCCCTTCAAGTGAACGGGCACTGAGAATCACATTCCGATCCCAGCCCGTGCACTGACCGGGAATGACAACCTTTGTCTGCCAGGTGTTCCCCTCCGGCAGAAATACCTCATAAAAACTCTCACCCACGTATATTGAAAGATGATACATACCTGCTGTTCCTTTCAGTTCTTCGCTTTCCGGAAAAAGAAACTCTGGTCGCTGATCCGAATGACACAGCCATCGCTCAGACTCTTTCGCTCATTCGATGTCAGACGTTCCTGATTGACAAATGTCCCGTGTGTACTGTCCAAGTCCACAATGTAATACAGATGACTTTCTCTGTCCCATTCGATTTTGCAATGGTGCCGGGTCACTGTTCCGTCATCGCTCAATCTGTAGTCATTGTCATCGCTTCGCCCGATACAGAAAACCGGCTTGCTGATTCTGACGGGTTCCCCTGTTCCATCTGCCTTTTCAAGAACCATATCTGCTTTGAAAGGTTCTTTTTTGTCATCCGTTTGCGGAGCTTTTTTCGGTTTATGTGGAACCATTACCCTCCACAGGTCCGGTGCAACCAGTTTAATCAGAAGCAGGATAATTCCCGTGATCAGAACAGGAAGGATCAGCATGACAGGGGAGATGAGAAGAGAAAAGATACACCCGAAGAAAAAGAGGAAAAGTATTAATGACCAGATAAGTACGCGCCGAATACGGTCATCCATTTTTTAAGCTCCTATCTGTCTAAATCCATATACTGTGAATCCGAGTAACCATCCGTATCCTCACGTTTAAATGTCTTTCCATCAATGCTGCCTTCCGTCTTCCCATCCGTTGTTATGTCTCCAACCGTTGCATAGTCCACAAAATTTACATCTGTTGGCAGATCCTCATATCCAGAGCTTAGTACAGGAGGCTTGTAATCCACTTTTAATTCATGTTTTCCAAGATGCACAACATCTCCGGGGTGCACTGTTCCTGTGCTCGACATTGCGACATTTGCATCGGACGTGGTTTCTTCACTGTTCTGTCCCGGATCAATTCGGTCGCTGTCATTAATGATGATGGACATCTTTTTCGACAGGTTACGAACTTTCAGTTTGTCCCCATCAAAATAGAACTCAGCAAATTCTCTGGAGGCGGACACATCCGACGAATCCAGTTCAATATCCAGCATGGTTGCCGGATCCTGGTTTTTCCGTCCGACCTTGATCACTCCCGGACGCTTGACCTCATCCCCATCCGGATTCAACGTAACCGTATTTTCATTTCCTTTATAGGAAATGCTGAACGTCACCTCATGTGCATCCCCAGAATTTCCTTTTGATTTGGACTTGGAAGCCTTCTTCCCGCTGCTCTTTCCCTTGCCCTGAGAGGCGGCAACGATCACCAGCACGATCAGGACCACAACCAGCACTGCACAGATAATGAGAATATAGAGCACCTTGATTTTAAACGTTCCGATCTCGACATCACCAAGGATCATCCGCTGCATCCTGTCCGAAACGGAGGCATGATAGGGTTTCGTGCTGTTCAGGATAAACAGAATATCGTTCCTGGAAAGTTCTTCACCGTTGTTCGAATCATCCCGGCGGTTCTGACGGTTAAATTCCGCAATGACCTGACGCATGGACTCATCATACGTATCCGACATTTTAAGATCGAGACCTGCGTAATACCCCAGTTCATCCAGTTTTTTCTGAATCTGGTAAATAAGGGTATCCCCGTCCTTCTCCTTATCCCCCAGCTTAAGCGGGCGGATGGGTTCGGGTGTCGGCGTCGGAGCTGCTGTCTCAGGGGTATTTGACGGAACCGGTGTCGGACGGACAACTTCATTTGCAGGAATATTCTGGATATACGCCCATTCCGCCTGTGTGACCGCAATATTCCCGTCCACCCGCACAATCTGACGGTCATTCAACGCACAGAACGACTGATAGGCAATGCTGGTCGCATTATAGAAATTTCCATCAATCTCGCCGGTGTAATAACCGTAGGATTTCAGAAGCTCCTGAAGTCTGCGGACATTTTCACTTTCACGCTCACCGCTTGATGCAAACGGCGGAAGAGGAGACGGCGTCGGGAACGGATCCATCTGGGAAATGTTAACCCAGTCAGACTCCGTGATGCCGACCTCACCCTCTGCTCTCGGAACAACCATATGCATCAGCTGATAGAATGAAGTCAGCGCATCCCTCGTATCGTCGTTGAAGGTGCCGTCCTGAATGCCTTTATACCAGCCCTTCTGCGCCAGAAAACGCTGCAAAAGCCGTACGTTTTCGCTGTTGGTATCCCCATATCTGGCAAACCAGACCACCTGCGCATCGCCTGTACCAAGTCCCGGACCGGGTGTTGGCACCACATTCCAGGGAAGCTCGATGGTAACTGAGGTTGTCTGGCGGCCTTTTACCACCATCAGGTTGGTATCATGCGGGACTCTTGAGAACGGGACCGCTGAAATATCCGCCGTGATGTCGATCGTACCGGTAATATCCTCAGCAAAACTCTGGGCAACCATCTGAAGCTGGTCCTCGAGTTCCGCCTCTTTGTGATAGTCAATAGTATAGTTTCGTCCGCCCAGGCTTTCTGTAAAATCCTGAATCATCTGACGGTTCGTCAGAGACTGATTCATCTTATTCTGATTCGTGACGGCGCGGTTATAAAGCAGGACACTGGAAATCGCAATCGGCCTTGTCGACTGAATCGTGCTGGCAATCACATTGAGCGAGGATGTGCCGGTATTTCCCTGTGTGTTATATCCATCGCTCACGATGACCACATGATAGTAATCATAGTCGTCTGTCGATGAGGGATTCCCTGCAATATTCACCGCCTGAGCAATGGCTGCATACAGAAGCGCATCATCCTTTTTCTTTCCCTGCTTGTGTTTTTCCTTATACTCCGCAGGAATGGACGTGGATGCCTGAACACGGGATATGTACCCATCCGCCATTTCAATCTTCTCACCTGTCCAGATGGCCAGGATACCGTCATTGTCACTCGGAATATTGCAAAGGCGGGACAGGATCCCCTCGATCGCCTTGGTCGATGTTGCATCATTATCTGCATAAAGTTTTGAAATATCAATGACAAACAGATACCCCGTCCTTGTTCCTTCATCCTTCGACGGAACAAGCGGGTAATCATCGACCACCAGAGAAAAATCACCGGCCTCAGACTTAACCCCTTTTCCCGAAGGATCCAGGACAGTAAACCGTACACCAAGTCTGCCTTCCGTCAGCGCATGCAGACTGACGCCCCGAATGTAGAACTGTTCCCCGCCATCTGCATAACCAGACGACATAAGCAGAAACAGCAGAACCATGACCAAAATGCTCAGAACTTTAAATCTCTGTTTGTTTTTCATTGCTCCCCATCCTCTTTCGACCAATTCACTCTCTCCGGATTCCGGTCAATTCCGCTTTGAACCCGAATGAAACGCTCTCTGATTTTCAGAACAGCCCATCGCCCGTATCCACCCGATTCCACGTGGTATTTTCATACCCCCGTTTCAGCCACACAAAGTGTCCATCCGTCCAGACCATGGTTCAGCATCGACCTGTACAGGTGCTGTACCTTACGTGACGAAATCTCATCCGGCTCTTCCCTGTAACCTGGGATATTATTCACTGTCCGAATTGTTCTTCCCGTACATAACATAATAACCATTCTGAAAATCATTGTTCAATTTTAACAATCATTCATCTATTTTATTGTATCTATTATTGATCGTATTTCCATATCCCATTTGTGTTTTTTGGACACAAACGATGTCTCTTCTGTCGGGCATCTTTCCCGGATCCCCCGCATACTCTCATTCCGGCTGAGAAACGGTTCTGTCCCAAATGTTCCACGAGGACAGAGGCGTTATTTCAGCTCAGCCATTTTTGAATGGATATAGCCAACTTTTCCATTTCCCAAATCAACTTTATACCATGTGATGTCGTCCTTCGTCAGCGACTCCAGTAAGCGATACGTTGCTCCGGATTTCGCCTGTCCGATTCTCCTGGTGTCCATTCCGGGTTCTTCCCGTATATTGGCCGTAACCCCCTCCCGGATGACAACCGCTGTTCCTGATTCGCCTGTATAGACTCTGCTGTAATTACTGCCGACCCTTTGAATCGCCTTATTGATTGCCTCGCACGTCAATGTCGCTCCCGACATCACATCGATTTGCGCCTCCGATGCAGACTGTCCCACGAGACGATTCATTATCCCCTCATTTTCAATCACGTATCTGCCAATCGGTTCACTGTGTTGCGGAACAGTCACGGATACAATTTTCCCGTCTCTGTCACATTCAATGTCAATCAGAAACAGCCCGAATCCCTGGACTTCACATTCATAAGTCGTCCGCCCGTTTTTCGTTTTCAGCACTTCTATCCGCCTTACGGGATCAACAGACGTTTTCGACTCCGACACATTCGTATACTGAGACATCATCTGCCTTTCCATGTCAGACATTCCCGATACCTCTGTCTGTCCTCTGGAATCATTTGACGACTCCGTCGCCCGCACAACCGTGACCTCGGACATGTTTGCCTGTTTTTCAATGGACGATCCGGGAACTACCGTTACGGTCGCCCCGGAACAGCCTGCAAACATATCTGCCAGTCCATCAAGGCTCTGCACGGAGGATGTGTCAAAATGGCTCAGATCAATGCTCGTCAGGTTGAAACAGTCTCTGAACATCTGACTCATATCTCTCACGGACGATGTGTCAAAACGGCTCAGGTCAATGGTCGCTAAATTGAAACAACCGCTGAACATCTGACTCATATCTCTTACGGATGCAGTATCAAAGTTCCCTGTCGCCACTGATTTTAGGGCCGAACAGCCCGCAAACATCCCCTTCATGCTATTCACGGAGGAAGTACGGAATCCTGACACATCAAGCAGTATGAAATTAATTATCAGGACGATTTTGTATCCAAACATTGCAGGTTCAGGAACCAATTGGGACATATTGGGTTTGAAAAATGCAAAGCTTCTTGAGGGAAGAATCATAGTATTCTTCCCTCTTTTATTCGTGAA
>JAFUBF010000065.1 GCA_017460325.1 Clostridia bacterium
AGAAGAAGACGGGGGAAGGTTCCGCAGAAAAAAAGCCCGGGCGCCCCGGGATGGGGAAAAATGATTCCGGTTTATCGGATTTCGGTGAAAAGGGCCGGTACAGACGCTTTCCCGGACAGGATGACGGAAAATTCATGAGGGGCGGCGACCGACGTTCCTCCGGATCTTCTGATCGCAGAACGGATGGAGGTCGCCCCGGCAGACCGGAATGGAAAAAGGATGGGGAGCGTCCGGTGAAATCCGAGTGGAATAAGGACGGAGAGCGCCCCGGAAAGCCGGAATGGAAGAGAGATGGTGAGCGTCCGGGAAAACCCGAATGGAAGAGAGACGCTGAACGCCCGGGTAAACCCGAATGGAAGAGAGACGGAGAGCACTCCGGGAAGCCTGAATGGAAAAAGAACGGGGACCGTTCTGACAGAGGCGTCAATCGCATACCGGGGAGGTCGGACCGGAAAACGGCTGAAACAGGTGGCAGTGACGGCCTGGCTTCAAGGCGTGTGGCGCTTGAGACGTTGCTGGATGTTACCCAGAAGGATGCCTATGCGCAGCTGGCACTGGAAAAGCGCCTGCGGCAGGCGAATCTGGATGGACGGGATTCAGCGTTTGTAACACGGCTTGTTTACGGAACCATTGAAAATCGAATTGCACTGGATTACAGGGTGAATCAACTGCTGGACAAGCCGGATGAACTGGATCCGACGGCGAGGGAGATTCTCCGGATGGGCGCCTATCAGCTGTTTTATATGGACAGAGTGCCGGATATGGCCGCCACGGATTCATCGGTTAAGCTGACACGCAGCATGGGAATGGAAGGCCTTACCGGTGTCGTGAATGCCGTTCTCCGGGGGATGATCCGGAACCGGGACGAGATGGTCTGGCCGGATCCGGAGGCAGATCCGATTCGTTATCTGTCGGTCATGAACAGTTGTCCGGAGGCCCTGTGCCGGATGCTGATTGAACGGTTTGGCGAAGAGGGGGCCAGGGAGATCATCGGGTACAGGAATCCTGTACCGTATGAATCCATCCGCCCGAATCTGCTGCGATGCGACATCGGACGGCTGAAGCGTGTGCTGGAAGAGGAAAAACTGACATTTGAGCCGGGTCTGGTAGAGGGGACGTTCAGGGTATATGATCCCGGAGATCTGACACGAACCAGAGCCTATCAGAACGGGCTGTTTACGATTCAGGGGGAGAGTTCTGTTCTGGCGGCCAGGGCCGTGGGGGCAAAGCCGGGACAGACCGTTCTGGATGCCTGCGCGGCTCCCGGGGGCAAGACGGCCCTGATCAGTGAAATGATGCAGGATACCGGACGTGTCTATGCCTGGGATACCCATCCGCATCGGGTGGATCTTATCCGGGGGACGGCTACCCGACTGCACCTTGAGAATGTTCGTCCGATGATGCGTGATGCCCAGGTGGAACGGCCGGACATGGCCGGCTCCCTGGATGCGGCACTGATTGATGCCCCCTGTACGGGAAGCGGCGTGATGCATATCAAGCCGGACCTTAAATACCGGATCACTCCGGA
>JAFUBF010000066.1 GCA_017460325.1 Clostridia bacterium
GAAAATCCTGCATGCCATGACGGAAAAGGACGCGGCGGAACAGAACAGTGATCGGTTCTAGACCCTGACACTGACGAATCTGGAAGTCCAGAGAATGTTTTCCAGAATGATTCAGAGCTGGTTCCCCAAGACTCGCGGCCTGCCCAGCTTTGCACGGGCCATGCTCGAGGGAGATGTTCGGGGCATGAGCCGGTATCTGAATGAAATCATGATGAATTCCATGAGTTCCTTTGACGGGGGAAAGATTCCATCTATCAAGCTGCCGGAGAATTTCTATCACGGCCTGGTGCTGGGACTTTTGGTGGAAAACAACCAGGATTACCGGATAACGTCCAACCGGGAAAGCGGATATGGGCGGTATGATGTGGTGATGGAGCCGAAAGAAGTCGGAAAACCGGCTGCCATCCTGGAATTCAAGGTTTTCGATCCACTGGACGACGAAAATGGGCTGGAGGATACGGCTGAAAATGCCCTGAAGCAAATTGAAGAGAAACGTTATGAGGCGAATCTACTTGCCCGAGGGATCCCTGCGGAGAACATTCTGAAATATGGATTTGCTTTCCAGGGAAAGGAATGCCTGATCCGAAAGCGGTGAGAAGATGACCGGAAAGGCAGCTCTGACAAAATGGGGCTGCCTTCTGTATATAAAGGTCTCTTACCTGCAACATCTACCCAATACGACCATTATGCGATTTTTGAGGGCTTATAGCGAACAGCCGTTAATTTTGGTGCAACTGCGGAAGAAATCATGGGTTCGTGATGAGGACGGATTAGGATGACCGGTAATCGCCGGTCTGTTTTCCGTTTTGGGAGGTCCGGCCGGCACGCACAGTCTGTCAGAAAAGAAGCAGAAAGGCGGGTAAAGACCTGTGTGGACAGGCGTGGAAATGGCGCCGCCAGACGATGAATGGGTGAACCGAACGCTGAAAAGCGTCGGACTTGTTCGGCCGGGAATGCGTGCACATGCCGGGATGACCGGAAACCGGTTGTGTTTTTCTGTGTTTCTTTCTTGTACAACAGGAGGGAAAGGGTTATACTCTCCGGCAGTTCCTGATAAAAGAGAGAAAAAAGGCTGAACGGAACGGGAAAATCTGCCGGAGAGGATTGAAAGGATCAGGCATGGTCAGGAAATCCCTTTTCCGGGAAAATGGATAATCGGCCGGTTTCTGAGAAGCCGTTTGGAAATAAACGCAGTCAGCAGAGAAGCTGCTGGAAAATGTCCGGGACAGATGCTGCCGGAAACTGCGAAAGAAGGGAATCGCCGGTATCCGGCATTTCCCTGGAGGCATTTGGATGGAAAAAATAAGGAAAGGTCACTATGCGATTTCTCTCAGGAGGATTGTTCAGGTTTTGCTCCTGGTTGACTTGTTCGTTTCGCTGGTGCTTTTCGGATTTATGTCCGGGTCGGAGCAGGGCATTGACCGGGCAGAGGCGGTTTCGGAGGAGATTGTCCGTCTTGAAACCAGCATATACAACATGAAGGAGAGCCTCTATGCGCTTTCCGGCAGGGCCAGACAGTATGTCCTGACACACGACGGAGAGGAATTAAGTGCCTATATCGCGGAGCTGGGCCTCTCAGAGGAAAAAAAGGAACACCTTGTGGAGACGGGCAGTCATTTTCAGGAAGAGGGAATTCAGTATCATCTGCAGACTGTGCAGAGCCTCATAGATCAGGTGATTCGGGAACAGTGCCGTGCGATTCTCCTGGCAGCCGGGGGAACGGAACATGCGGAGCAGGCCTCCCGGATCTCTGAACGGGTGGAAATGGCCGGGACACAGGCGCTTTCGCCGGCAAAAAGACAGGCGGAGGCAGAGGAACGGATTTTCGGTGACAACTATCTCTCCATGATGGAGCAGGTGAACCGGCAGATGGATGTGTACCGGACTGCGCTGACCGGAAACATCCGGCAAAACCAGTCGTATGGGATGCGAACTCTGTCAAGGCGGATCGGGGATTACAGAAATCTGAGCCTGATTTCCTCCTGTACGCTGTTTATTACCCTCGGCCTTCTGGCGTTGCTCATTATCCGGCCGGTGTATACCCTGATCGGGGAGATTCACTACGGGATGCCGGCGGGACAGAGAGGCATCTATGAACTGCAGTTTCTGGCAAGCACGTACAATCATTTCCGGGAGCAGATGGGAAATGCCCGGCTGAGGCTGAGCTATGAGGCCTCGCATGACAAGCTGACGGGGCTTTATAACCGCGGGGCTTACAATGAATTCCTGGAGATGTACCGAAAACGCCCTCTTGCCCTGCTGATCATTGATGTGGATCATTTCAAGACGATCAATGACACCCGGGGGCACGTAACCGGGGATAAGGTGCTGGTGCGGGTGGCCGAAATCCTCCGCAGGACGTTTCGTGAAACGGATGTGGTCTGCCGCCTGGGCGGCGATGAGTTTGTCATCCTGCTCCTGGATGTGAACAGATCTGCTCAGGATGCCATCGGGGCGAAGATCGTGCACATGGCCAAGACACTGGAGGTGGCCGAGGAGGGGCTCCCCAGGATCTCCATCAGCGTGGGGGTGGCGTTTGCCGAACAGGTCAGCTCCGTTGAGGAACTGTTTCTCGCGGCGGATCATGCTCTCTACCGGATCAAGAAGAGCGGCAGAAACGGATATGCCTTTTACGCAGGCGGCCCATTGCCCGGATAAATCTCCGGGCAATGGCACAGGCGCTGTTCTGTATGGTCTACAAATGGTCTACA
>JAFUBF010000007.1 GCA_017460325.1 Clostridia bacterium
CAGATCATAGATTAGCTCCGTCTTGTCGACATAGTACCTCTCATCTCTGCGTATTTCCTCAAAAGACTCTGCACCCACAGGAATTTTCATGTTGTTCTCGCCTCCTCCCAAGGCCCGTCTATGACAGGCGAATACATCCATCATTTTATGCTCCCATCCCTTAAAAGTCAAGAATCCCACCACCCTACTTTACCTCTATTCTCCGTACATGGGAAGCAAAGTTACTATTCACATCCTTACCTCCCCTGGTTCCTTCTTCCGGGACCATTGTGACAAATGCACGCGTTAACTCGTCATGCATATCCCGGTAAACGGCCTGGGATATGACGGAGCCTTTCACTACGACTGTGAATGGTATTAACCGGCAGCTGTTGATTCGACCATTTTCCATAGAGTCTCTGATGCGTCCTCCTTGTTGTGCGATGATCCCAAATGCATAAAACCGCCGGAGTTAGTGTGCTAACCACACTAACTCCGGCGGTTTTATGTTTAAACAGAAATCTTCCGTTCAGTCGCCCATATTGCTGCAATCCATCTGATGTATTCTTACTTCCTGCCCGTTTTCCGTACGCCCGGATTCCCTGAAACGATTTTTCTGGTCAGAATGTCCTCTTTCTCCGTGAAACACTTCCGCAGGATAGCAGAGGAATAATAACGTTTTATTTGTAAAAATCCAAAAACGCCGGACAGGCCAGGCCTCTTTTCACATTCTACAATTCTAAAATTCTAAATGCCCAAATTTGACATTTTCATCAATTGAGAGTAAAATATAGCTGTGAATTTTGCCTGTTTTCAACAATACAGATTGTAGGACATACTCACACTGGTTGTCTCTTTGCCGCCGGAAAACCCGGTACTGAAAAGTCCGCGTGAGGCGCTGCGGGCAGGAAAGGCATCTGCCCTTTCGCACAGAGATCATCAGCGATCATGAACATACCAACCTAAGGAGGGAATCCTCATGTCTTATCTGTCGGATTATGAACATCGAACCAGTTGGAAACGGAATCCTTTCTGTGGACAGTATCCAACGAATTATGCACTGTCGGATGCCATTACGGTCAGTGGACAGTTCCGACCTTTCAACGGCGCTACCGTTGCCTTTCACCTCTCAGATGACCTCCTCGGAAAAGTTCTTGAACTTCAGGACTGTCTGTACGCCCACCCGGAAACCGCCTCTCAGCTGGCAGACCGGCTGCCCGGTTCCGCTCTTCACCTGCTTGTTCACGATCTGGTTTCCCCTGAGTACAGTACTGTGCAGAATCTGCTGGGGCCGGACGGAAACCTTTCCGACGATTATCGCCATGAAATTACGGGGAACATCACACAGGCTCTCGGCATTCTGAAAACAGTGCGGCGGGAATTCATGGGGGAGCGCATCCGGATGCGGGCCGACCGGATTGTCAATCTGCTCTCCAAATCCCTCGTTCTTCTCCTGCGCCCCGAGACGGAACAGGACTTTGAACGCTTTATGGCCATCTACCGTTCCTTTGATCCGGTTGCCACCTTTGATTATCCGCCGACGCCGCACATCACCCTTGCCTATTTCCGTCCCGGCAACATTAACGCAGATACTCTGGCACAGATCATAGATACCATTCAGATTCGGGATGAGGATTCGCTGATCTTTGATTTCCCGATTTCAGACCTTTGTGTCCGTATGTACCGGAATCTGGCAGAATACAGTGACATCGTGGAGCGGATCTGTTTCCTCTGTGATGACGGTCTTGGCCGCAGCGTAATGGCTGCCTCCATTTTCAACCATATCGCCCGCCAGCGCGGTCTCCCCCTCTACGCGGAAGGGCGCTCCGCCACCTCTGAAACAGATGGACGGACCGTTCCCGAACCGGTCTGGCAGACGCTCATGCAGCACGGGATTTCCTGCACGCACAGCGATCATGCCGTTCGCTACCTCGCGGATGAGGAAGTCCACCATTTTTCTCAGTTTGCCGTTTTCTCAGATAAAGCCGCGGACCGGGTTTCTCTCCTCGATCTTCCTTCAGGCAGATATGTGACCATCAGCCGTTACTTCTTCGGCATTCGCGATCCCGCCTTTGAAACCACTTATGAGAAGGTCTTTGCGGATATTTACACACAGTGCCTCCTTTATCTGGATGCCTATGCCGCCTCTGTTCTGTGAACCTGTTAACAGAACCCTCCATGCTATATATGCCCGGCCATGTCCCCAGTAAAGGATATGGCCGGGCTTTACAATCCCTTTCTGTCTTTGAAAAGCGTATTCTGGAAAGGATACCGTTTTTCTCACGCTCGCTCATGAACCTCTCCTGGAACTATCAACAAAAAGCGTCCGGTTTTAAAACCTAACCTCACTAACTCCGATTGCTATCTATCTGATACATTTGGTTCATCTGCCAAATTCACTGAAATCTATCCGCTGCACATATAGGAGTATCTGTTCAGAATTAACCTGTCCGTGGAAGGAGCGGCCGGATCTCGTTGTTTCTCACATTCCGTACATTTATGAAACCGGGAATGCACGCATCTGTTGTCGTCTGAAGGCATCCCATACCATCTGTCGGGTTATAGATGTTCTGCTTTCTTCTGCCGGAGATTCTGTGTTTTCGCACGACATTCCATGAACCGCTGTCTGCTGTACTTGATTGTTCTGTTCAGGATCATTTTCACGCAGAATGGAAGAAATCTTCAGTTGGAATATAACGAAATCCCGAACCGACGGCAATGTCATTTCCGGGGCAAATCCATGGCAGGAAATTCCCTGTTTCGCGATGGTTTCCTCTGTTCCTCAGATGTTTCGGATGATCTCTCCCTCGGGCAAACCTACCTGTTCCGTCCCCTGTCTACAGCATCCGCAAACAGACAGGGGACGGAACAGGAAAAGTCCCGGCCTTGGCCGGGACTTTTTCAGGTTGAAGATACAGGCACGGGGACACTGCCCTTCAGGCCGTTCTCAGGCGAGGGGCATCTTCGCATCGGCAGTGGCGAAGGGCCCTGCCAGCGGATGGATTTCCCTGTGGATACCAAAGTAGTCCTCATCAAAGATGATCGGGGAGCCGTCCGGATTTTCGAATTTCTCCTCCGGCTCAAAGGCCTCGCCCAGGGTCTCGGTGGAGACGATGCCCGGCGTGCCCGCTTTCAGGTACTCGCCCAGGTTGGTTTCAAGGAAGGGCGTACCGTTTTCCACGGTCAGGTTCAGGACGATCTCGTGTTCCGTATCCACGCTCGCATCCTTTTCCATGGACATGGGTCTGGCGCCGCCGAAGTAGACATTTCCTGCCGCCCAGACGGGGAGTTTGTAATAGTACTTGTCCCGGTCACCCATGGCGCCCATGCCGCAGTATCCCTCAAACATGGCGACGTACTGCTCCCAGTTCGGATACCCTTCGTACCTGAAGGTTCCCACATAGGGATTACCATCACTCCAGGGGGAGTCTTTCATGGTTTCATAAATGGCCATCATTCCCGGCCGGACCGGACGCTGCACAAAGATGTTGTTGTAAAAACGCATGTCGCCGTGGAGGATGGTCATGAAGCCGGCCACCTCGGTCCGGTGCGGAAGATGATAGGGGGTATACCGGGGGCAGGGGATCTTACCGGAGCCGTTGTCCACCCCCAGGCCCACGGCTGTAAAGGAGCCGGCAATCAGGTTGTGCACCAGTGCAACCCCCTGGGTCGGCAGTTTCAGGGCGTGATCGGAAAGCAGAATATTGTTGTCCACCAGCGTCGGCCCGTGGCTGACCTCAATGAAGATGTCCTCGCCGAGGCCGTCAATGCAGTCCGGATTCGCATTTCGGTCATCCGGAAGCGTGTTATGATGGAACAGGTTCTGCGTCACGCGGGTCCCCTGCGCCTGCCAGTCAAGCCACAGGCCACGGGTGCAGTGGTGGATGTGATTCCGCCGGTAAATGACGTCGATGGCCGCATGCATCTTAATGCCGCCGATTTCCGCCCCGGCCAGATTCTGCTTGTTGTTAATATGGTGGATGTGATTGTCCTCGATAATGGAGAAGACCCCGCCCAGATGGCCCACAATACCGGTCTGTCCGCAATCGTGGATGTTGCAGCGGCGGATGATGTGGGATCCGATCGTCTCCTTCATCCATCCCTCGCGCTGTGCCTGGATGATGCAGTCTCTCTCCGTCTGCGTTCCGTGTTTCAGCTTATGGAACAGCCAGCGGTTATCGTTCTCCGGCTGCAGGTATTTGCCCAGAGAAATGCCGGAACACTTGGAATCGGACACCTCGCAGTCCTCAATGATCCAGCCTTTGGACCAGTGCGGCCCGATCATTCCCTCCTGGTAGGCCGTGGGCGGCGCCCACTGCGTTGCCGCCTTGCAGACGGTGAAACCGGAAAGGGTGATATAACCGATTCCCTCCTGCGAAGGATAGAAGCAGTTGCGGCGAACATTGATCTCCACCGTTTCCTCATTGGGATTCTTTCCCTGGAAGTTCGCGTAGATCAGCGTTTCGTCGCTTGCCTCATCCTGCTCCGTGTACCAGGTATAGACCGAAAATTCCGGATCCCAGGACTTGGCATAAACTTTGGGATTCCGGACCCCCTCAAGATCGGTCACCTCATACATGGATTTCCCGTTCAGGTAGACCTCCCCGGTATGCGCAATGTAATGCGCAATATACCAGTCGCCCTCCACACGGGTTGTATAGGGATTGTACGTGCCGAACATGCTGTTGGGAATCCGTGCCAGATACACGTTTCCCTCACAGTTGACCCATTCCCTGACCGGTTCCGCACCGGTAATGACCACCGTTCCGGGTTTGGCCCGGTAGGTGATCCGCTGCTCCGCCGTGCCCGCATGCCGGGGATCCACGTATTCCCGGTACACGCCGGGGGCCACCAGAATTTCATCTCCCGGAAGGGCCACATTGGCCGCCTCCTGGATATGCCGGAACGGGTATTCCTCTGTTCCGCTGCCGCTTCTGAAAACCGAAGCATTCACGTAGTATTTCATGTCTGTCAGTACCTCCGGACTCGGGCATTATCCCTTCACAGCACCTGCCATCATGCCTTTCACCAGCTTGTCCTGGAAGACGATGAACAGGATGATCATGGGCAGCGCTGAGAGAACCAGAACCGCCAGAATCATCGGCATGTCCAGGGAGTGCTCACCCTTGAACTGTCCAAGGGCCAGCGGCAGCGTCTTCTGTGCGGGACTCTGCAGAAGGGTATTGGCAAACGCGAATTCATTCCACATGGAAACGCCGTTGTAAATGGCCAGCGTGGAAAGACCGGATTTTGCCAGAGGCAGAATGATCTGGAAGAAGTTGTTGTACTTGTTGCAGCCGTCAATCTCTGCCGATTCCTCAATTTCCTTGGGAATGGTCATCATAAAGCCGGTCAGGATAAACACCGACATGGGCAGAGCAAAGGCCACATACGGTCCCAGCAGGGAAATCAGTTTGTCATACAGTCCCACGCTGGTGGTCATTTTGAAAATCGGGATCAGGGTGACGTGCATCGGGATCGACATCATGGCCACAATGCCCGCATAGATCAGGTTGCGCAGCTTGAATTTCATCCGGGAAAGCGGATAGGCCGCAAACGCCGAAAAGACCAGCATGACGATCAGGGAAAGCGCCACAATGAACACGGAACGGCCAAAGTAACCGAAGAAGCCGTTCTGCACGATGTGCGGATAGTTTTCAAAGTACCAGGGATTCGGGAAATGGAAAACGCCCTGGGACAGCATGTCAAACTGCTTGCGGAAGGAGTTGATGATCATGAAGAGGAAGGGAATCAGGGTAACAAACACCCAGAACAGAGCAAGGATGAACACAATGGCCCATACGATGCGGCTTTTCATTTTTCCATCGTTCATCTCAGTAATCCTCCTTCACCACAAAGAGTTTCTGGAACAGGAGCGCGATAATCGTAATCAGAATGAACATGCCGGCCGCCACGCAGGAACCATAGCCCATGTTAAAGCGCTGGAAGGAGAGCTTGTACATATAGGTGGCCATCAGCTCCGTGCCGCCTGCCGGGCCGCCCTGTGTCATATTCCAGATCATATCGAAGTATTTGAGTGAGCCGATCATGGACATGGTGCAGGCTGTCTTGAAGATGGGTCCCAGAAGCGGGATAGCGATCTTGAACAGGTACTGCCGCCGGTTGGCACCGTCGATGATCGCCGCCTCGTAGAGAGACGGGGAAATGTTGGCATAACCGGCAATAAAGTACACCATGTAAAACGGGGTAAACTGCCAGGCCATGACGCCGATAATGGCAAAGAGAGCCGAGGGATTCTTGCCCAGCAGGTCCACGTAGACCTTTTTCCCTGCAAAGAACCCGGCAATCTCCGAGAAGATGCCCCCGTTGGTGGCGAGAATGTAATTGAACAGGAACGCGATGGCAACGGAGCTCATCAGGTACGGGAAAAACCAGATAACCTTGAAGATGTTGAATTTCCGTCCGCCGGCGTCAAGGAAGGTGGCCAGCATCAGGCCCAGCGGGATCTGAAGGAGAATGGAGAAGACCATGACAATCAGATTGTGCTGGAATGCCGACCAGAACGAGGCATCTTTGAGCAGGTTCTGCCAGTTCTGCAGGCCGAGAAACACCTTGTTGGAGGAAATGCCGTTCCACTGATAGGCGCTGGTCACAAACGTATCCACGACCGGGTAAATCATGTAAATCACAATCATCGCAAGGGCCGGGAACAGAAAAATGGCCGCCGCAATGGACGTACTCCGTGATGTCGCCCTTTCAAGAGAGGATTTATTGTTCATCTAGGAGCGACTCCTTTCTATGATCTGATCAAGAACAGCCCGCAGGTTGTCCTGCGGGCCGTCATAAGTGCAAGAATTACTTGGCCAATTCTGCCTTCATCGCCGCGTCGTGTGCCTCACCGATTTCCTTCGGGGTCTTGGACAGGCCGAAGAGTTCGGTCATGCAGTCCTTGTGTACCTCGGTAACAGAGGCCGGCAGATACTGATCATACCAGAGCTGTACGTTGGAAGCATCAAAGAAGGTGTTGATAACCACCTGCATGTTGGGATCTTCGATACCCACTTCGAAGCCCTTGATGGACGGGGTGGTATTGTTGTCCATCTGCTGCTTGTTATAGGTGTCGTCATTGTAGTACTGGGTGGCCAGCACATAGCAGGCATTCAGCTTGTCCTGATCGACGACCGTGTGTGCATCGTCTTTCCAGCAGTTGAAGGAGAAGCCGTTGCCGATGGCGGTTCCGATTTCAACGTTCTGCGGAACGCCCTTGGCCTTTGCTTCCTCATCCTCCGGGAACCGGAAGGTGCCGAGGTTGGCATCATACCATTCGCGGCTGTCCGTCATGATGGAGCGGACCTGCCAGGAACCATGGAGCATCATGGCGCAGGTATCATTGTACAGGAGCGCGCGGTCTTCGCCGTTGTCGGTTACAAGAGAGTTGAATCCGGGGTTGAAGTAGTCCTTCTTGACCCAGTCCTGAATCTTCTCGCCGGCCCAGATGAAAGCCTCGGAGGTGAAGGTGCCGGTCTGGTCATAGGCAGCGTTGAACTCGTCGTTGCCGGAATGACGGGCAACCAGATACATGTAGTACATGGAACCGGTCCACTTGGAGCCGTTGGCCAGGGAGAACGGCACATAGCCGGCTGCCTTCAGCTTTTCGCAGACGTCTTCGAGTTCGGTGATGGTCTTGGGGACCTCAACGCCAACCTTTTCAAAGATGGACTTGTTGTAGAAAATGTCGCAGCCGGAAAGTCCGCCGAACGGGATGGCCAGGACTTTTCCGTCGAAAGTCGCCTGTGCAACAGCGGCATCAATGAAATCCGGATGATCATAGGTGTTGAACAGCTCGGTGATGTCATTGACGAAACCGGACTTGTAATACTCCGCCATCGGGCCGCCGCCCCAGTGGATGTACATATCCGGTGCCTGACCGGAGCTCATGGCCACGATCAGCTGCTGCTTGTAGTTATCGTTCTGCTGATGGACCTGAACCACATTGATGTTCGGATAGTCCGCCATGAAACGGGCAACGGCACCCTCCTGGATGCTCTTGGTCGGATCTTCCGTGGCGATATCCCACAGCGTGATCGTCAGCGGCTCTTTCGTGAGCTCGGGGATGTTCTTTGCGCCCTCGGCCAGTGCGCCGACGCACAGAAGCATCAGAACGAGCAGGGTACATACGATCTTCCTTGTCATAACACAGTTCCTCCTCTTCTTTTTCGACTGAGCCTTGCCTCAGCCTTGTGCAACATTAATCGAGTTCCACTCGATTTATTGACAAAAGTATAACACAACCTTATGAATTCGAACATATGCCTGAAAAATATTGTGTATTTTTCACAATAATTCATATCAATTTTTCACATTGCTATCATTTTTTAAAAGTTGTGCGTTTTTACTATAGAACTTTCGAATAATTTTCACTTTCTGGTTTTGAAAGTGTGTTTCGTAACTCTCTTTCTTTTCTTCCCCCAACGGGTTGCACCCCCTTTTCCGGGGTGCTATAATCACCCTGTCAACGTCTCCGGTTACGTTTATTTCCAAACAGAAAGGACTGAATGAACATGGTACTATATGTGAACATCGCAGCCGAGCGGGATGGAAACGGCTCGGAATCCGCCCCTTTCCGTCATATCAATGACGCCGCACGCGTGGCCCGGCCGGGCGATGAGGTCATCGTGGCACCCGGAATCTACCGGGAATATGTCAACCCCATCCATGCCGGTCTTGAGGATGCGCGTATCACCTACCGCAGCGAGGTTCCGCTGGGTGCCACCATTACCGGTGCGGAAGTGGCTGACAAATGGAAGAAATTCCGGAAAAACGTCTGGGTGCTCCGGGTCAGCAATTCCGTTTTCGGGGAGTACAACCCGTACAAAACCCTGATCATGGGCGACTGGTATTCCGGCGAATTCGTCTTCCACACCGGTGCCGTCTATCTGAACGGAAAGATGCTCTACGAGGCCACCTCCCTGAAGGAGTGCCAGAAGGGCGACAAATATCTCCCCTCCTGGGATCCGGAGTTCTCCGTATATAAATGGTACACCGAGCAGGATGAGGCCACCGATGAAACCGTCATCTACGCCAACTTCCAGGACGTGGATCCCAACGAGGAATGCGTCGAAATCAACGTCCGCCGCAACTGCTTCATGCCCTCCGAGACCGGGATCAACTACATCACGCTCTCCGGCTTCAATATCAACAAGGCCGCCACCACCTGGGCACCGCCCGCTGCCTATCAGGACGGCATGGTGGGCCCGCACTGGTCCAAAGGCTGGATCATTGAGGACTGCGAGCTGAGCAACAGCCGCTGCTGCGGAATCTCCCTGGGCAAGTACTACGATGAGGTTAACGACCATTTCTTTACCTATAAGCATGTAAAGACCCCCACGCAGATGGAGCGGGACGCGGTCTGCCGCGGCCAGTATCACGGATGGCTCAAGGAAAACATCGGCTCGCACATCATCCGCCGCTGCAACATTCACGACTGTGAGCAGACCGGCATCGTCGGACGCATGGGCGCCGTGTTCAGCACCATTGAGGACAACCACATCCATCACATCAACAACATGCAGCAGCTGGCAGGCGCCGAGATTGCCGGCATTAAGCTCCACGCCGCCATCGATGTCACCTTCCGCCGCAACCACATTCACCACTCCACCATGGGCATCTGGTGTGACTGGCAGGCACAGGGAACCCGGATCACCCAGAACTTCCTGCATGACAACCAGATCCCGGAAACCTCCGCCGTCAACGATGTCTGGTCCGTCAATGAGGACATCTTTATTGAGGTCAGCCACGGTCCGACCCTGATTGACAACAACGTTCTCCTCTCCCAGCAGGCCCTCCGCCTCCCCACCCAGGGTGTGGCCGTGGTTCACAACCTGATCCTGGGCTCCATCACCTCCATCGGTGAGAATACCGGACATCCGGGCAGGAATGAGGAGGCGCGGTATACCCCGTACCACATTCAGCACCGGACCGAGGTGGCCGGCTTCATGACCATCCTGCACGGGGATGACCGTTTCTACAACAACATCTTCGTCCAGTACTGGAATCCCGCCAAGGTCAAGTCCTTCTCGAAGGAAAACTATCAGGTGGGCACCTTCGTCTTTGACGAGGACAACTATCCCACCTATGAGGAATGGATCTCCTGGTTTGAGATGGACAAGCCCTATGTCAACATGGCGGAAAAGGCACAGTACCATTTCTCCCATCTTCCCATCTGGTCCTGCGGCAATGCCTTCTTTGGCGGAGCCCGCCCCTGGAAGAACGAAAAGGACGCACTGGTGGACACCCGTCACAAGGTCCGGTTCGAGCTGGAGGAGGAGCTGGACGGACTGCACATTGACACCAACCTCTATGATCTCCTGGGGAACTTCACCGATCACATGATCAGCAGCGACACCCTCGGGAAGGCCTTCGAACCGGATCAGCGCTTTGAAAATCCGGACGGCACCCCCATCACCTTTGACCGGGACTACTTCGGTTCCTCCCGCGGCCTCCGTCCGATTCCCGGACCGTTTGCCTCCGCCGACGAACTCGACAAGCCCCTCTGCTGATCCAGGCAGACAACGAAAAAAATCCCATGCCCCGGCATGGGATTTTTTCGCTGTCCGGATTTACGCCTCCGGTTCTCTGTCCTCATCGTCCACTTCCCCGTCGACCTCGATTTCCTCCTCAATTTCGGATTCCTCGATGTCAAACACATCCGCTTCTCCCTCAAAAAGAAGGAAATCCTCCTCCGACGCCGTTTTTGCCTGAAGGATCATTTCCATCGTGTCCACGTCAACGGCAAAGGCCACCTCCGGAGAGCCGGAATGTTCCTTAATGTACCGGGCCACGGCTGCCGCCTGCTTCCGGTTCATCCGAAACACGATTGCCTGATGCTCTTTCTTCTCTATGACCGTTTCACTTACGCTCATCCTGCATCCCTCTTTCCGTTTTTACTGCCGCAAACGGTTCTGTGCGGCTGAGGAAAGATTATCATCCGCTTCCCTCAAAGTCAATAGGGTGCACCTAAAATTTCTTGGTTTACAGATTGCGAGGAATAGTGTATTATAATGGATTTTAGGAGGTGCATTGCATCGTGAAAAATCCAAATTTTGAAAGAATCCTCGCAGAAGGTTCGCAGGAGACAACGGATGAGCTCGCTTTATTTGTAGAAACAATTGATGCTCTTACAGAAGTTGACAATGCAGATCAGTATCTGACCATTGATCGGTTGGAGAAGGAATGGGAAATTCTGAATGCAAAAACCAAGAAAATTTATTCGGATGCAGTCGCTCGATTGCTTGCCAATGCTAACGAAAAGAAGCTAATTGAATTAAAAAAAGCGAATTCCGGGAAAGAGGGGTGATTCTGCACAACTCAGGAAAAGAAGACGTCACAATCCTCACATGTCATGGATATCTCACAATTACACGTACCATTCTAAGGCCAAAGGATCCAGATCAGATTAAAAAGCTCAAAGACTCCACCGGGAAGAAGAGCGTTGTTCCTCTAGATATAGCGCTGGGAATCGATGAACTGCCTTACAAAATAACCAGACAAATGATGCTGCAAATTACAAGAGACGCCATTTCTGCCCGGTCTTATCAGGAGGTAGAAGAACGTTATAAAGCAGAGAAGGATATTGAGATTAGTTCCGATCAAATCCGTTTGGTAACAGATTATGTGGGAGATCGAGTGGTAAAGCAAGACAAAGAACGCGCCCGTAATGCTCTCAACTCCTTGGATAAGGATCGGAAATCCAGAAAATCAGGAAGAGACAGTGTCGGAGTACTATATCTTATGATGGATGGAGCTCATATTCTCACAGTAGAAGAAGGGTGGAAAGAAGTCAAAACTGCCATGGTTTTTAGCAGTAAACAGCTCTACACCTGGAAAAATAGAAATACCGGCGAAGAATGTCGGAAAATACTGCAGAAGGATTTTGTTTCCTGCATGGACAGTGCTTCCGTTTTTAAAGGGCATGTTGCCGCTTTGTTCAAACGCAATAACGGTCATAAATTCAAAGAAGTTGTTGTAATTGGTGATGGTGCAGATTGGATACAAAACATTGCCGATGAAATATGCCCAGATTCCGTAAGAATTCTTGATTTAGCGCATTTGAAGGGAAAAGTGGGTACATTTGGAAAACAAATCTTTGGAGATAAGCCCGAGGGAAAAGAGTGGATAGACAACGTTTGCAAAATGCTTGAGGACGGCAAATGGGAAGAGGTACTTCAATTGCCGGAAGTTGTTGCACATCGGGATGACAAAACAACCGGTGGAAAAGTAAATTTGCACCTGTACATCAACGATAGAAAATCTAGCTTGGATTATCCCAAATACAAAGAAAAAGGTTACTTCGTTGGAAGTGGTGCTATGGAATCTGCAAACAAGTATGTACCACAAGAAAGACTTAAGCTTACAGGAATGCGATGGAAAATAATTTCCGTCCGGAGAATTCTATCTTTACGGGCAAGAGAGAAGAGTAAAAAGTGGCATGAAGTGGAGAAAATCGTAGAAAATGCGTTATATTCATGATTTTTGGCCACCAAGAAATTATAGGTGCACCCAAGTCAATACGACGCTCCTCCACAAATGTGCTCCTCCGCTTTTCCACTTATCCACTGCCCCGTATATTGGCCAGTACCCGCCTCTCTGAACCCACTTTATCCACAGGTTGTCCACATTTACCCCTGAATTATCCACAGACTTGTCCACCCGTTTTCCACAGTCGCCCGGTCACTTTTCCCCCAGGATTCCTGACCCGGTCCGATTTCGGGGAAAAACCTATCGACAAACCGGGTTGTCCCTGCTATGATGGGTGGACCGATCTGCCCGCCATGCAAAAAGTGCCCCCAAAATCACCCGGAGGATGCAGGGAAAAAGATTCCGGTCCGTTCCCTGTCAGATAAACGATGCAATCCCAGACAAAGCAGAAAACGCTTCCCTTTTTCGGCATTCCCCGAATCCTTCCCTACCTCCGCCCGTACCGGATGACCGTTGTGCTGATGGTGTCCCTGGGCTTTGTTTCAGGTCTCATCGAGTCCCTCTATCCGCTGTTCAACCGGCACATCATCAACCACAATCTGGCAGAGCATACCGCCGACACCCTGGGCATCCTGACGGTTCTTTTCGTGGTCGTCCTCGCCTTTCAGCTCCTGAATGACTACTACACCTGCTATATGTGCTCAAAGGTGGAACTGTGGATCAACCGCGATCTGCGCAACGCCTCCTTCAGTCATCTGCAGACCCTGACCTTTGATTATTTCAACCGCAACTCCGTTGGATATATCCATGCCAGGGTCATGAGTGATTCCGGAAAGATCGGCGAACTGTTTTCCTGGCGCCTCATGGACTTTATCTGGAGCGGCAGTCACGTCGTGTGCATGATTCTGGTCATGCTCATGATCAACCTCCGTCTGGCCCTGACCGTCCTGCTTCTGCTGCCCGTTGCCATGGTCGTGGTCAGCTTTTTCAGGCGGCGCCTGATTGAGCAGAACCGACACATACGGGAGCTCAATTCCACCATTACCGGCGATTTCAATGAAGGGATTACCGGCATCCGGGCCATCAAGACCCTGGCGGTGGAAGAACGGATGAATGCCGACTTCAATGCCCATACGAAGGAAATGCACGATGCCTCCCTCCATGCCGCCCGGACCTCTGCGCTCATCAGCGCCACGGTCGCCTTTCTTTCCTCCGCCGCACTGGCGCTTGTCCTGGGCATGGGCGGACAGCTGACGGTGGCGCAGGTTATGGAACTGGGCACCCTCTCCGTTTTCATGACCTATGCCCTGGCCATCATGGAACCGCTTCAGAACTGCATCAATGACCTGACGGCACTGACAACCATCCAGGTCAACATTGAACGCTTCTCCCGCCTCATGGACACCGAATCCAGTGTCGTGGATACCCCGGAGGTTGTCCGGCACTACGGAGACAGCTTCCATCCGAAAAAGGAAAACTGGGAGCCGCTGGCCGGTGATGTGGAATTCCGGGATGTCACGTTCCGGTACCCGGATGGGGATGAACCGGTGCTGGAGCATTTCAACCTCCGGGTCCGCCAGGGGGAGTCCGTGGCCATCGTCGGGGAGACCGGCGCCGGCAAATCCACCCTGGTCAATCTGATCTGCCGCTTCTATGAGCCCACGGAAGGGCAGGTCCTCATCGACGGAAAGGACGCAAGGGAGCGCTCCCAGCTCTGGCTGCACAGTCACATCGGCTATGTGCTGCAGACGCCGCATCTGTTTTCCGGCACCGTCCGCGAAAACCTGCGCTACGGCAGACCGGATGCCACGGATGAGGAAATCTGGGAAGCCCTCCGCCTTGTTTCCGCCGACATCATCGTTGCGCGTATGGAAAAAGACCTGGACAGCGATGTGGGCGAGGGTGGCAGCCAGCTCTCCACAGGTGAGCGGCAGCTCCTTTCCTTTGCCCGGGCCATTCTGGCTGATCCGCGCATCCTGGTTCTCGACGAGGCCACCAGTTCCGTGGATACCCTCACCGAAAAGGCCATTCAGAAAGCCATCCGGACGGTTACGGCCGGTCGCACGTCCTTCATCATTGCCCATCGCCTCTCCACCATCGTGGATGCCACCACCATTCTGGCCGTTCGGGACGGACGGATCGTGGAACAGGGAACCCACGCCGCCCTCATGCGGCAGCGCGGCTATTACTGGGAGCTGTTCAACCGGCAGTATGCCGATGCCGCCATTGAACTGGCCTCCGCCGGTTCCCGGCAGGACCGGGTCAGTCCCACCGCCGTCTCGCAGTCCGGTCATAACCGGACGGACAAAGGAGTCAATTCATGAACAGTCCCCGGAAAACGGATCGGTATAAAACGCACCTCAGCCTTCTTCTGCGCCTGACAGAGGGGTCCAGGCGGTACTTCGTGGCCAGCATCCTGTTTGCCTGGCTCACCTCCATTCTGGATCTCATCAACCCGCGGATTATCGCCTTTGCCGTCGATTCGGTTCTGGGCAATACCCGTCCGGACCTTCCCTCCCCGCTCCTTTCAGTCCTTGACCGGATCGGCGGGACCGGCATGCTGCGCCCGCATCTCTGGATGGTGGCGCTGGCCGTTATCGCCATCGCCGTTCTGGCCGGTCTGACCCGGTACACGTTCCGCATGATGAACGCCCGGGGACAGGAGAAGATGCTGAGAGAGACCCGTAACCTGCTCTATTCGCACATCGTCTCTCTGCCCCTTACCTGGCACAATCAGCATCACACCGGCGACATCATCCAGCGCTGCACCAGCGATGTGGATGTGGTCCGTGCCTTCCTCTCCGAGCATCTCATCAGCCTGATCCACCTGATTGCCCAGATCCTCCTGGCCCTCGTTTTCATGCTGAGCATTTCCCCGCTCCTCACCCTGGCCGAGGCCAGCTTTATCCCGCTCATCGTTCTGTTCTCGTATTTTTTCCATATCCGGATCGCCCGGAGCTTCCGGAAAGTGGATGAAATGGAGGGCCAGTTATCCGCCATTGCCCAGGAAAACCTGACCGGTGTGCGGGTCGTCCGTGCCTTCGGCCGGGAGCTGTATGAACGGAAACGGTTCGAGGAAAAGAATGAGGCGTATACCGGCCTCTGGGATCACCTGATGCACCTCCTGTCTCTCTTCTGGGCAACCGGAGATGGCCTGTCCGGACTGCAGTATCTCCTTATTCTGGTGGTGGGTGCCCGGTTCTGCCTGAGCGGCAGCATCACCGTGGGCAGCTATATCGCCTTCCTCTCCTACAGCACAATGATCTCGGGGCCCGTACGACAATTGGGCCGGATCATCTCCGGCATGTCCCGTGCCGGCGTGTCCATTGACCGCATCCGGTACATTCTCAACGCCGAGCCCGAAACGGAAACCGAACCGGTGAGTCCCGCCCCCATGGACGGGGACATTACCTTTGATCACGTCCGGTTCCGTTACGCCCCCGGGGATGCGCCGGTCCTTGATGATGTTTCCTTTACCTGCAAAGCCGGCCAGGTCACCGGCATTCTTGGCAGCACGGGCAGCGGAAAGAGCACGCTGATGTACCTCCTTTGCCGTCTTTACGATCTGCCCGAAGACGGCGGGGAGATCCGGATCGGCGGCCGCCGTCTCTCCGGCATCTCCCGCCGGGACGTGCGGAATCAGATCGGCATCGTCCTGCAGGAGCCGTACCTCTTTTCCCGCACGCTGGGGGAAAACATCGCCATTGCCGGCCTCTCCGCCTCTGAGGCAAATATCCGCGAGGCGGCCAAAGTCGCCGTGCTGGAGGAGACCGTCAACCGCTTCACCAAAGGCTATGATACATTTGTCGGGGAGCGGGGCGTAACCCTTTCCGGCGGACAGAAACAGCGGACGGCCATTGCCCAGACCCTGATCCGCAATACCCCCATCATGATACTGGATGACAGCCTTTCCGCGGTGGATACCGAGACGGACATCCGGATCCGCCAGGAACTGGACCGGATGGATTCAAAGGCCACCCGCATCCTGATCGCCCACCGTATCACCTCCCTGATGCACGCGGACCATATTGTCGTGCTGGACCGGGGCAAAGTCGTGGAGGAGGGGACCCATGAGGAGCTGATGCAGCGGAACGGACTCTACCGCCGCATCTGTGACCTGCAGTCCCCGGACAATGTCACCGAATAGCAAAAAGCAGAGGCACTGCCTCTGCTTTTTATGTTGCTCACAGGAGCTGCTTTGCCTCCGGCGAATACTCCATGAACTCAATCCGGTTCCCGTCCGGGTCCCGGACCCAGAACTGATACGCACCGTCGCTGCCCCTGCTGATCCCCGTATCCGGCTCAATGCCGTTGTGCGTCACTGCCGCATACGCCGCGTAAATATCCGCTACCTCAAGGCAGAGATGCTGATAACCGCATACGTCGCTGAGATCCCGTTTCTCCCCGCGCTTTTCCGTCCAGGCCTGCAGTTCCAGCACCTGTCCCGGCACGACTTCCACAAAGGTTCGCTCAACCTCCGGACCGGTCAGCGTCCGGACCAGGTGCAGCCCCAGGCCCTTCGTGTAGAAGTTTCGCATGTTGAACGCATCCTGTACGGCAAAGACGACCCCGGACAGGGCTCCCTGCCCGGCCTCCGTAAACCGGAGGAGGTTGCCATCCGGGTCGGCGGCTGAAAACACCCGGTTCCCGCTCTCCTCCGTGTGCAGTTCCTCCGTTATTTCCACTCCGGCCGCCCGGAGACGGTCACAAAGCTCCGCCGCGTTCTCCGTCTCCAGACAAATCGCCTGGCAGCCGTACAGGGACCTGCGGTCCGTTTTCCCAAGGCGCTTCCCGTTTTGGAAGAACAGCTCCACAAACTGTCTCTCCGCCCGCTTCATATACCGGATCCAGGGGGCCGTCAGATCCTGCCCCTGCAGCTTCTCAAGGCCCTTCTCATCTTCCTGCTCCCGGAGAGTATCCGCCAGATCCTGCAGGGTCAGGGTAAACAGGGGCTTCATTCCCAGAAGCTCACCGTAAAACGCCAGCATCTCCTTTTCGTGATGCATCCGGAGAGCGGCGTGGCCAATGTTCCTTATGCCGACCGGAATGGGTTCAAGCGGCAGCGGACGCTCAAACGTGGTGGCAATATCCCGGAACGCTCCTTTTTCCCCGCCTGCTAAAATGGCCTCCAGCACCTCCAGCACATGGACGGCCATTTCCTTGGACGCCCTGCACGGGCGGCCTTCCTGAATGGCCCCTGCCATCTCCGAGGGGCCAAGACCCCGGGAATTGTCGGCATAGGAGGCAAAACTGTGCAGTGTCACGCCCACCGGACCGTCTTTGTCCGGGAAGGCCGGATGGAACACCACTTTCCCGCCGAACTGGTTGGGATCCGTCAGGTACAGAATGCCGCGGGTGCCGTAAATGGCAAAGAAAGCCTCATCCTGCAGCTTGCTGTCATGGTCCATGTGCAGCGTACCGGTTACCCCGCTGCGGAGCATGAGGATGGCGGATACCTGACTCTCATTGGGGGTATCCATGACTTTCCCCTGTTCCGGTCCCGGCAGAATGTTGACGTGCGTCCTGTACGGCGTTCCGATGACCCCCGCCACCCGTGCCACCGGTCCCAGCAGCCCGGTAAGCGCCGTCAGGTAGTAGACTCCGTAATCCAGCAGCGCACCGGCCCCCGGCTCCCGCAGAAAACCGAACATGCTGAGGAGCACATCGTTGTTCCGGTTTACGGAGATGGCAAAGGAATGCACCTCCCCGAGCAGGCCCTCATCCAGGGCCGTCCGGGCCGTCTGAAGTGCCGCTCCCAGAAAGGTATCCGGTGCACAGCCCAGGTACAGGCCCTTTTCACCCGCCAGACAGGCCAGTTCTTTCGCCCTGTCCAGGCGGTCCGTCAGGGTCTTTTCCGTGTACACATGCTTGCCGGCCAGAAGAGCGCGGCGAATCAGATCGTAATGACTGCCCACAGGGGTCAGAATCACCACCATCTCAATTCCCGGATCCGCCAGCATCTCCTCCACCGTGCAGGCCTGAATCCCGTACTTTTCCGCCTTCCTCCACGCGTTTTCCAGATGGTTTGCCGCCACGGCAACCACCTCAAGGTTCTCAAAGCGGGTGATCATATTGGTCAGATAGATATCGCTGATGGCGCCCGCGCCGATGACACCGACTCTCATTTTATCCCTCCTTTACCGCTATCCTGGCTTTCGGCACCGTATGACTGATATGAGTCATGATTTGACAAACCGGTGCAACTGACCGGGCCCACTTCCGCCAGATTCCCGGCCTTTGCCCCGATTGTATCATACCCGTTTCCCGTGAATCAATTCCCTCCTCCATGGTCCGGACGTGTTCCATTTTTTCAAAAGCAAATTTTTCCCGGTGCATTGCAAAAGTCTGCCCGAACGCGATACAATACACACAGGTGTTATTAATACAAGGAGGTTTCCCCATGCTGAAGGACTTTGAGAAAAACAAGCCGGAGCAGAAAAATGCACTGAATGCGGAAATTAAGGAACTGCGTGACAAACTCATGGGAATGCAGCAGCAGCTGCGCGAAAACAAGCTGCCTATCCTGGTTCTCATTGAAGGATGGGCCGCCGCCGGCAAGGGCAGCCTGATCAAGGAACTGATCAGCGAACTGGACCCGCGTTTTTATCATGTTGTTTCTCTGCCGATTATCCCGGAATCCGAGGAACGCTATCCCTTCCTTTATCCCTTCGCCAATGCCATCCCGGAAAACGGATCCCTGGTCTTCATGGATTCCGGCTGGATGGAAAGTCTTGTCCACAAGCTCATGCGCCGCGAAATCACCGAGAAGGAATACAGGCGCCGCATCCGCCAGATTAACGAGTTTGAGCGTCAGCTCAGAGACGGCGGGTATCTGGTGCTGAAGATCTTCCTGCATATTGACCAGGAGGAGCAGGAGCAGCGTCTCTCTGCACTGCTTGCCAATCCGGAAACCGTGTGGCGGGCTTCGGAAGAGGACATCTGGCAGCACAGAGAGTACAAACATTTCCGCAATGCCTATGAAGAGTTCATGGACAAGACCGGCGATACGATCCGCTGGCATATCCTGGATGGCAGCAAGCGGAAGACCGCCCTGCGGAATGCCCTGCGTCTGCTGGTCTCTCAGACGGAGGAAGCCCTTTCCGCCGGCCGTTACGTCGGTGCTCCCTTTGATGAGGACTTCCCCCTGCTCAGGATGCCGAAACTGGCCGATGTTGACCTGAGCCCCACCATTTCCGATGAGGATTACAAGAAGGAACTGAAACAGCTGCAGACCCGCCTGGGTGAACTGCACAACCTCATCTACCTTTACAAGATTCCCGTCATCCTCTGCTATGAAGGATGGGATGCAGCCGGCAAGGGCGGAAACATCCGCCGGGTCGCCTATCCGCTGGATCCCCGCGGCGTAGACGTGATGCCCATCGCCTCCCCCGAACCCCATGAGCTGAACCGTCAGTATCTGTGGCGCTTCTGGAAGCGGCTGCCCCGCAGCGGTCATATCTGCATTTTTGACAGGACCTGGTACGGACGGGTCATGGTGGAACGTCTTGAGGGATTCTGCACGGAAAAGGACTGGAAACGCGCCTACAACGAGATGAATGAATTCGAGCGCGTCCTGACCGAATGGGGTGCCGTCGTCCTCAAATTCTGGATCCACATCGATCAGGAAACGCAGCTGGCCCGCTTTACGGATCGTCAGAATACGCCTGAGAAGCAGTGGAAAATCACGGATGAGGACTGGCGCAACCGTGAGAAGTGGCCTCAGTATGAGGTTGCCGTGGATGAAATGCTGCAGAAGACCAGCACGGAATACGCCCCCTGGTACATCATTGAATCCAACGACAAGAAGTATGCCCGCATCCGCACCCTCAGGATCATCGTCAATGCCCTTGAAAAGGCCTGCGAAAACCATCTCAATTCCATTCTCAACTGATATTTACGCCGGGATGTCCGGATTCTTCAAAGTGGGCCTGCCGCAAAATGCGGCAGGCCCACTTCTGTCTCTTCACAAATTCCTCTTGCAAGTGGCCGGATTCCGCGTATAATATCGTTAGTTATAACTAACGATATAGAAGAACATTTTTGTGAAGGAGCACCTATGAAACCGTACAAACCGGAAGCCCTTGTGGCGATCAGCCGCTATCAGAACTATTTCCCGACACTGGACCCGCAGATTCAGGCCGACATCTATGCCCGCATGGCCGTGCTGATTGAGGAGGAAAGGGAATACTGCGACAAAGGGAACTACAGCCACATGGCCCAGATTCTCACCTCCATCGCGATGTATGAGGTCCTCATGGCCCACGGCAGGAGCGAAGAGGAGGCATATGCCATCGTCTCCGGGGAAATGTTCAGGTTCCTTGACCCGTCCCCCATGCAGAAAATGGCCCGGAAGCGTTTCTTTCTGCCCCTGATGAAAAAGCTCGTCCCCTTCGGTTTCAGGAAAGGCTCCGGCCACGGCTGGCGGTACACCTGGCACAAAGATGACCCCGGGGACCGTTTCCACTTCGAATGCAACGCGTGTATCTATGCGAAAATTCTCGGGAAACGCGGGCTGCTGAAACTCGGCGCGATGTGCTGCCATGCGGACATCATCAACTACGGCAGCCTGCCCTATACGGACTTTATCCGTACAAAGACGCTCTGTCAGGGCGGCGATCTCTGCGACTTTCTGTTTGTCCGGCACAAAACCGATGCCGGAGACGGCTGGGAACGCAGCCCGAGCATCTGAGCCCCCTGCAGGGGCTTTCCCTTTATTCCTCCACCCAGGTAACCGGATTCCCGGTATGTGCCCGTTCACCCCGTACCGGATGCCCCTCACGGCCAATGCCCAGAATCAGTCCCCCGGTAATCGTTTCATTGGCGCCGAGTCCCAGTTTTTCCATCTGCGACCGGATGGCAGGCCGGTCTGTGAGCCAGTGCAGCTGGTTAATCCAGCAGGACCCAAGGTCCAGGGCGTTGGCGGCAATCATCATGTTTTCAAGTACACAGGCACTGTCTGCCATGGCATTTCCGTACCCGATCCGGTTTGCCGTCACAATCAGCACAGGTGCGTTGTAGTGAAAGACATACGCGCCTTCTCTGGACCGCCGGATGGAATTTCGGAGAGACACGTACATGTCCGGCGTCTCCTCCATGGCAGCAAATTCCGCCCGGACCAGCTCTGCCAGCTGCGAAAGAATCCGGGGACTGGTAATGACCAGCAGATGCGTCGTCTGGCTGTTGGAGCCGCTGGGGGCGGCCCTGCCTGCCTCAATCACCTTTTCAATCGTTTCTCTTGCCGGCATGTCCGGCTTCATCTCTCTGGTGCTCCGTCTTGTGCGGATTGCCTCAAGCGCGTCCATCGTCCATCCTCCAGTCTCTGAATGCTTCCAGTGCCGTTTCCACTGACCGGGACATTTCCAGGCAAAAATCCGAATGATATTTCCGTTTGCAGAACGCCTCCATCCACTGCCCGTACGGGACCCGCCCGGCCTTGGGTTCAAGCATTTCCCGGAGCTGGTCCGCCTCCCTGGCCGGATAGGTATTTTCGCTGACAATGAGGTGCATGGGGGATCTGACCGGCTTTTCCCGTTTCAGCTGCAGATCGGTCGGATAACCGAAGACAAGCATAGCTGCCGGGAAAACATATTCCGGCAGTTCCAGAATTTCTCTCTGCTCCTCAATGTTCTCCATGATATCCCCGATATAGCATGAGCCGATGCCCAGTGATGAGGCCGCGACCACCGCGTTCTGCGCAGCAATCACTGCGTCCACCACGGCCAGCATCAGGTCCCCCGGCCCGGGCCGGCGCGGATTGCACCCGGTCGCCTCAAACGCACGGTACCACTTGAGGCAGTCCGCCAGGAAGACAAGGACCAGCTTTGCCTCCGCAATAAACGGCTGATGGTCGCATGACTCACTCAGACGTTTTTTCCGTTCCGGATCCGTCACCCGCAGAATCGTGTACAGTTGCTGGTTGCCGGCACTGGGTGCCTGCACCGCCGCGTTCAGAATAATGCCGACCTCCTCCTCGGTGATCGGGCGCTCCGTAAACGCCCGGACTGATTTTCTCTCCTCCAGCAAACGAAGGGTCTCATTCATCGATTTTCCTCCTCCATCTCTGCAAACCGGTTCTTTTCAGAACTGTGTCTGTTTCCGTCTGAAAGATGATACAACAGCCGCCCCGCTTTCACAACCCCGTTCCCGCACATTCCTGAACAATCCGAGGCTGTTCCCTTTCGCATGGGGCAGGGAGCGCCGGATTCTGTGTATCCGGACATGCAGAAAAGCAACCGAAAAATCCGGGAAAACGAGGGGATTCGGGACAGGCCCTCCCTGTCCTGAACCCCTTCGTTTTTCTGCCCTCCCTGAACAAACAATTCCGTAATAATGAGAAAGTCAGGGAACTGATCCAAAACTAATCCGGGTTTTCCCTCTCTTTCTCTGGAAAGAAACGGGGTTCTCGCGTATGATATCCGTATCGGTTTCTGCACAATAAAAGCAGGTCGCCGCATCGCGGCAGTGTGTCTGTGGATCCCGGGCCATTGCACACAGAGACCCGAAAAGGAGGATTTATCTGTGAAACGAACGCTGTTTTTCTTTTTTCTGACGGTGCTGTTTGTGTTTGTTCTCGGAACCGCAAGTGCCGCCTCACTGAAAACATATCGCTGTGATGAGCAGGAGTTTACCATCCAGATTCCCGCAGGTGCGGATGCCTCTTTCGGCAATAATACCCTCACTGTTTACGTCGAGAGCAAAGGGTATATTCCCTATGTCATGATCACCCGCAGACCCCTGAACATGAAGTTCAGCAATCCCACAAATTACCTCAACAACGTGTACCGGGAGCACATGGAAAACCAGTACGGCAGCAACATGATCGGCACCAATCCGGCCAAAAATTACACCTATGGCGGGAAAACGCTGATCGGTGCCCGGTATATGTATAAGGTGCAGAACACCAAGGTCTGTCTCCTGCGCCTGATCGAGGTCCGGGAGGATGGCGATGTGGAATACGCCGCCAAATACATTGACGGAGAGGACAAGGCGACGCTTGCCGTTCTTGAGGACGTGATCCGGACCTACTCAACAGGAGAAGCAGATGATTCGGGTTCGGATGTCATCCTCGGCGGCGGCGAGGACGTGATCGGCAGTTCCGGTTCCGCCGGAGGCAGCAGCAGCCCGGCGACCCAGGATACGAACACGCTCCTCGATGCAAAGGGAATCACCATTCAGCTCCTGCGAGCCGCGCCTTCCCTTTCAAAGAGTTTCCCTGCAACCATCCGCCTGGATCTGCGAATTGTCAACAACAGCGGACGGAAAATTGACATCTCCCTGGATAATGCACAGATCAATCAGGTTTCCGTCAATGGTATCGGCTCATACAATCTGGAAAAAGGTCTGGATTCCAGCAGCAAGTTCTTCCTCCTGGAAGCGGAGACGAATGAGGCCATCCGCGAGGCCTGCAATCCGAAGGTGGCAACCTTTGAGATTGTGGTAAAAGATGATGCAAACCGGGACTTCATCACCAGCGCCACCGTCACCCTTCCCCTTGACCATATTCCGGCCTTTACCCCCTATCCCACGCAGGCGCCGACCCCGAAGCCGACCGCAAAACCCACGGCCAAACCGACGACGAAACCTTCCACCAGTTCCTCGTCTTCGAACCGTTCCTTCTACGGCATTACCAGCATGGGCTTCTCAGACCGCCGCTGGGCAACCTGGGAGAAGAAACCCGGCGATCTTCTGAACATCCGTTTCGAAATTCTGGCCAAAACCCGTCAGGTCAAGTCCTTTGAACTCGTCCTTTATGCGGTGGACGACTGGGGCGACCGGCTGTTTGGCGGCAGAACCTACTCTCTGGTCACGAACCGCCAGATTGCCAGATCCGTTACGGCCTACTCTGACTACTTCCAGCTTCCTGACCGGAGCAAAATCAAAACCATTTACTGCGGTATTAAGCGCGTTACGTTCACGGAGGGACCGGATGAAGAGGTCTCGGATGACGATATCGAGTTCTACAGCTGGGATATCCGCTGATCTGTTTTGAAACCTGTTAAGGGCCATCCCCGGTCATCCGGGAATGGCCCTTCGCCTTTTTTTGCCCACCTGGCACAGACCAGTACCTGGGGCATTTCTGTCGCGCTCCTGTTTTCACCGGACAGCAAACAGACCTCCTGCCCCGCCGGTATGCACAAACAACACCCGTTCATCCTTTCCAAAGACCCCTTCCCGAGCCATCCGGACAAGGCCCGCAAACGCCTTCCCCGTATACACCGGATCCAGGAAGATGCCCTCCTTCTCCGCCATAAGGGAAAGGGCCGCCTTCCCTTCCTCAGAGGGAACGGCATACCCGGGACCGCACATATCAAGGAGATGGAAATCCGCGCCGGACAGCGGCAGCTTCGCATCCAGCATCCCGGCCGCCTCCTGCATCAGGTTAAGGGTGATTTCCTCAAACGCGTCGCTGTCCACCATCATCCCGTGCACCTTTGTTCCCGGCAAAAACAGCCGGGCACCCAGGGCAAGTCCGGCCAGCGTACCGCCGCTGCCCTCCGCACAGATCACATGATCAAACCGCATTCCCTGATCCCGGATCTCCTGCGCACACCGGACATAGCCCAGCACGCCCAGGGCATTGGAACCGCCGCAGGGAATCTTGTAATAGGGAACCCCCAGCGCCGTGCCCATCCGGTCCATCTCCGCGTAAATCTCTCCGTAGTCATCCGTGTCCATGAAAATCACCTGCACACCCATCTGTTTCTCCAGCAGCTGATTTCCGACGCACTCCGTCACCCCGCGCTTTTTCAGAATCAGAATGGCACGCATTCCCAGACGGCAGGCCGCTGCCGCCGTCAGCATGGCATGATTCGACTGTGCGCCGCCTGTGGTAAACACCACCTCCGCCCCCTCACGCCTGGCCCTGGCCATCAGGTATTCCAGTTTGCGCACCTTGTTTCCGCCAAGGCCGAGTCCCGTCAGGTCATCCCGCTTGATGTACACCTGTGTGTTCAGGATTCTGCTGATGTTATCAAGCCGCTGAACCGGTGTGGGGAACAGTCCAAGTGACACCCTTTCAAACGCATCGAGATTTTTCATCCGCTCCCGCTCTCCTCTCTTTGTTCCCTTGTCCCCGGATGTGCCCGGTCCTGCCGGACCAGTGCCCGTATCCTTACTTACGGCAATTATATCATTGCGTTATCCGGCCTTCAATTGCATCCGTTTTTCTTTTTTGCATAAACATGCTCCATGAACGCTTGCCAAGTTTTTTTACCTAGAGTATAATATTCGTAAAGAAGAGGATTTTTCCTTCCCGGAGAGGTAAAAAGCCCCGTTTCTGACCCGCTACGCCAAAGCGGACTGTCCTCCCGGCACAGACTTTGCCGGTCCCGGACAGGCTTTCCCTCTCCGCCCCAGGAAAACCGTGCAGCAGCTCCCCGTCAAAAAAGAAAGCAGGATATGGTGATTGATATGACTGGAACTCCCATTGAGCGACTAAACCTTTCTGTCCGGGCAAATAACGTTCTGCACAGAATGGGCATTCATTCCATTGAAAAACTGCGGTCGACGCCAATCAATGACATTGCGCAGCAGAGAAGCGTCGGCGTAAAAACCATTGATGAAATTTCCCGCATTCTCAAAGACGCCGAACTCATTGAAAGCATTATTGCGCAGGAAGCAGAGCATCCCTCCAACTCCGAGGGCGTGTGTGTCTATACCCGTGAGCAGCTGAATGAAATGTCCTATCATCCCGTCAGTGAGCTCCATCTTTCCACACGTCCCTATCGCGCACTGTGTGACAATGCCTATAACACCATTGACAAAATTGCCGTTCTTGCCGAACCGGACTATTCTCAGATCAAGGGACTTGGCAAAAAATCCATCGATGAAATCATCGCCGCCATCAATGCCTGGGCCAAGGAAAACGTCGCCTATTCCGAAAGTTCGGAGGAATCGATTGACAGCGATCTTGCCTCTTACCTTCAGAAGAGTGCCTCTGCCCTTGAGCCGATTGCCCACTTTTACTGGCGGCATCTCTATGAGCTCCTTCAGACCGGCAATCTGCTTGATGACACCTCGATTGAGTCCGCAGAGGATGCCATTAAAGTCGTTTTTCTCCTTCCGATTGTTCAGTCCAAAGTCAAATCCTTCCTTATCTCCAATTCCTCCAGCGGCATCGTTGATCCGGTCTTCCTTTCCGGGCGGTTCAGCCGCCTCCAGGTGCCGCTTTCCACAAAAACCTTCATTCACTGTGCCGTTGACAGTCAGATCCTCGTTCACCACAGAGATCAGTATCTGATCGCCAGGGATTCGTTCAATGAGGCCTTTGAGAAAAACTGCAATCCGGAGGACCGGTCCTCGAAAATCCTTCTGCTTCGCGTCCAGGGCGAAAGCCTCCAGTTTATCGGCTCCAAATATAATCTGACCCGTGAGCGCGTCCGGCAGATTGCTGCCAAGGCAGCCCACAACTTCCCGCCGCTCTTTGAGGATTATTTCCGTGAGCCCTTCGAACACTTCCATATGCTCAAGCCGCTGTTTGTCCGGGCTTTCCCCGAAATTTCGGAGGAGGGATATGAGTATCTTTCCATCCGGTATTCCCGTGGAAAAATCGAACTGAACCGCACGACGCTCAATGAATATCATGGAACGTGGAAAAAACGGCTCTCCGATTTTCAGGATGAGGAAGACCTTCGAAACGACAAAAACACCGTCACCCGCTCCGAAATGGTCATCCGCGTACTGGTCGGCAATGCGGATAACCCGCTCAGCATTGAGGAATTCGAGAAAGAGTACTACAGTTACATCCGGCGCAAGGGCTATCCCGTCAACCGCCTCAAGATCAACATGCGCACCGTGGCGAATCTCCTGCGCAATGCCCGGGGGATCGTCTTTAACCGGGAAAACAAGGTCCGTTACTGCAACGCGGATCCTCAGAAAATCTGGGACAGCATTGATTTTTACCGGTACAGGGACAGCATCATTTCCTCCGAGCTGATCTTCCGGGAGTATCCGGATGTCATGAATGATCTGGATATCCGGGACGGATATGAGCTGTTTTATGTCATCAAATCCTCTCTTTCCCTGTGGGATGAGAAAAAATTCCCCATTCACTGCCGGAGAGTCCCCGTCCTCATTATCGGCAACGCCTCCGAGGATGAGCAGGCCGTTCAGCTTCTCCGGGAGATCTCACCGATTGCCTATTTTGACTATTATGCAGCCTATGAGGAGCGCTTCGGTCTGCGCAAGGAAAGCGCCCAGGGAAATCCCACCATCTCAAATGCCGTGGGGGCCTACTATACGGACGGTCAGTATGTCATTGATGCGCCCGCCATTGATCCGAGGGATGTTCCGGCCTTCCTGGAGGCGCTGGGCAAAAAAGAGCTGTGGTTTACGGATGACATTGAGGAGATGTTTGAGAAAGTCTGTGTCCACACGGGCCGCGAGGCGATTAATGCCTCCGCCTTCAAGCGGATCGGATATACCCTTCACGCCTCCTATGCCTATAATTCCTCCTACGGCACCGCCATCAGCTTCTTTGACAAGACGATTTTCTCCCAGGATGTTCTTGATCTCTCAACACTGGACAAGCGCATGCTCAATCTGTCCATGTTCGGTGTTGCGCTCGACAAGAAGAAGAAGGCGCTGGAATTCGTTGAAACCTCGCAGAAAACCCTCATGTCCAGGGCCAGGATCGAGAAGGAATACGGGCTTAAGGCCAGCGATCTTCGCAAAATCCAGTCCGATCTCTCCGTTTACTACACGCTCCCCTTCTTTAACGGGCACAGTATCTGGGAGAAGGTCAAGCACCTGCCTGCAATCCGGAAACTCCGCGGAAATGACTGGATGCTGACCTGCATTCTGCGTCAGCAGGAAATTGTCTCCTCTCTTTCCGTTGCCGGCGGCATCATTCTCTCTCTGGACAGCAACTCCCTGAGTCTCAGCCGGATCTGCGAATGGATTGCCTCCCAGTACGGACTCCTGTCCATCCACGATCTTGAAAAGAAGTTCAATGAGATTTTCGGCACCCGGATAAGCACGTCCAAACTGGCCGAAAAGCTGCGTTCAAGCGGGACATGGGACAGGGTCATTTCCGGCTCGCTGGATGAATACATTGATCAGGTCGTCGATGCCGACCTCTCCAATGCCGAAAAGAATACGATTCTTCCGGAAAATCTGGATCCCTGATCCGTTTCGGAATCACGTCCGGGAGCAGAACTCTCCGCTGCAGCGGAGGATTCTGCTCCCGATGTCCTGTATCCTAAACTTTGGCAAAAAATCTAACGAGACTTCAAACCCCATTTGACGCATCCGATTCTGCAGCTTTTTTATCCGCATCAACAGATGCTTTCTGAGCATTACGATTAGCTTCACGCTCGGCCTTTTTTTTGATTCTCTCCAATTCCCGCATAGCTTTCCTTTCATTGGCCTTCTTCTCGCGTTCAGCCTCACGAGCCGCTTTTCTTTCTGCTTTTTGCCTTTCTTTCTCAGCTAACTTGGCTGCTTTTTTCTCTTCTTTTGCTTTAGCTGCTTGTTCTTCTTTTTCCTTTGCTATTTCCGAATCGTTTTTAATCATCCCTGGCTCGTCTCCCCACCGGATGGTTCTCATGTAACTTTCTATGACATCACTCGAAAGATCAAGACATGAAAAAATCTCTTTCTCATCGCTTCGCATAGCATGATCGGGCATGGCTGTACCGTCTTCCTTGAAGAAGATTTTATATCTTCGGAGTTTCGCAATAAGGGTTTCAACAGTCTCGGAACGCTTTCTTTTCAAAAACGGCTGCGAATAATATTCAATGGATTCAAACACATTCTGGGCGATATCTCCAATCAGCATTTTCCCTTTGAATGTGTCATCCGTTTCTGTGCATGGCGTAAGAAGACCCAGAAAAGACTTCCGTCTTTTGTATGACTTTTCACTTTTGTCTCGTCTTCGAATAAAAATGATTTCATCAGAGGCAGAGAAGTTCCCATTTCCTACAACCAGGAAATATCCTTTCATTTCTTTCTCACTCTGGATTACAGCTTTGTTACGCTTGTATTTAAAATTCCTCCCTGTCACTGGATCTTTTAGGCAAGGGGTAATATGGAAATATGGTTCCGCAAGCTTTACCAGATTGACGGTGTACTCTTTGCGTTCCAAGATTGCTCTTTCGATAGCCTGCACTTTGTCGTTAACGTCTTCACGCTCCCGAGCTGCTCTTAAATCGTCATAGAATACGTACACATCGAATAAATTCTTCGGATCAAGATCCTCCACTTTCTCGTTGTCTTTCAGAAAAACTGGTTCCTCTTCTATATGGATGCCGTATATGTTTTCTTCAGGAATATAGTACTCTTCGTTAAAGAGAATGTACATATGATCTCGGATGTATTCCTCTGTAAGTGCATAGGTAGATGGTAACATTGCCGAGAATTCAATTCCATATTTTTTCTTCAAATCTTGGAATTGAAGCGCCATATCTTTGGAGATAAAACCGCGGTCAAATATACAATGGAGCAGCTCAAACCCTAAATCAGCGACTTTCTCCATGGTATATGGTATTTCTGATTTATCAAGTACTGGACCGGGAAACATGTCCATATACAGAGTCATTCCTGTTTCTTCATCGACAAAAGACATTCTGTTAAAAATAGGCCTGCTGCTATCTGTTTTTGCATGCCCAAAGCCGGTCAATTCATTGGACTTCGTCTCATGGTTTTCGTTTGTGGAATCACATCCGCATATACATTTTCTCTTTCGGTCCTTTCCCAGAAAACGTTCTGCATATTCTTTTCGGAAGACCTTCCTATATGTAGTTTCTGGGCAATCAGTCTGACAGATACTCTTGTAAAAATCGGTAAAAGCACTGGGATCTAATGCTGTGTAGAATCCGCAAAAGTTGTCATAGTGCCATGTTTCAAATATCTGAGAAACATCGGATGCTCTATCAATCCATTGGACACATATTGCAAAGACTTTAGCCCAATGAACCGGAAAAGCAGCTTTAATCGCCTGAAGAACGCCTGTCTGCTCGGCAGCCTTCAACGCAAACAGGTACACGCCGAAAGCCATCGTACTACAGTGTGTGATTTTCTTGGTACCGGGAAGATGGGCAAAACGTTGTTTGTACTTTTTATTGGGCCACATCATTGTTTTGCCATTTTCAGAAAATTCCTCTGCAACTCGCCCGATGAGGACACGATCATCTTCAGATCGTTTCTTTTCCGAGTTCCATTTGCTCTTTGTAACCCAGTAGACATATCCTTTTGACTGAAAGGATCGGCCGGCTGGTCCATTTTCTGGAATTGGGATAGGAGGATCCTTTTCGGATAACATGCCAATCACCTCGTTAGAATTCTTGGGTAAATTCTAACATGGTTTTTGGCAAAAAGTCAATCGATATTTGAAATAAGCCTGTAAAAAGGCCTGTAAATAGGCCTTTGTTGGGAAACTGCTGATTTTATCGTGGGATTCTCGTTAGACAAATTGCCAAAGTTTAGGCTGTATATAACGGGAGTTTCGACATTGCCTCTGAGTTCTGCCCAGGAAGACTGTAAATCAGCACTGTACAGGCATCTTTCCTGTGCACACAACCATTCCCAAAGAAATGTTCCTTCATGATAAACAGGGCATGCTCGCCTGTTATGCTGCACGTAAAAAGGTTGGCTTGAAGAACTCAGGTAACGAATGGATGATCACTGTACGTCCGAATGCACTGGCGTATGCATAATTTGGGCTCTCCTCAATTCAGTAAACTTCCTGTACAGCCCGAACAGGTTCGTTCAAAGTCTTTATTCGAATAAATCCTGCTCTGCAAGGAAACGTTTGAGGAGAAACAGACAGTAGTGCGGGAAACTCAGAATCGGCTCATTGACTCCGATATTCCCACCTGTAAACTTAATTCCGTGACGGATATCCGGATAATGTGCGCTCGAGATCAGCTGATGCAAAGACTTGGCCTGTTTGTTCTCGGCCTTCACTTCAACCGGGATCAGTTCCCGCGCCGTTCGTACGAAGAAATCCTCTTCCAGTGTGGAGTTTTCCTTCTTATAGTAACAGATAGGATACCCCTGCTTTACGAGCGCCTCGGCCGCGAAGTTTTCATACAGAGCTCCTTTGTATACCCCCAGATTCCTGTTGGCGCGGACATCCAGCTGCGCCTCGTCATCCAGGGATGCAACCAGAAGCCCGGTGTCGGCGTAGTAAAGCTTAAAGCGATCCTCCGTAAGATTCCCTTTAATCGGAAGCTCCGGAAAATGCATGCACCGACAGATATGGATGATCCCTGCATCTGCCAGCCATTCAATACAACCCATATAATCTTTTGCACGTCCACCGTGAGATACACGGGCATACTGAAATTTCTTATTCTCTTTTGCCAGTTGGGCTGGGATGGATCGAAGTACGGCGATAATCCTTGCCTGATCCAGACCTTCAGCATACTTTCGGGCATCTCCTTCATAGTCAATCAGAAGCTGCCGCTGCAGATCGAGACTTCCTTCAAAGGTTTTCTTTTCAAAAAAGGTGGCCAGTACCTTCGGCATGCCACCAAGAATGCAGTATTCCAGAAACAGTCTTGAAAACAGGCTATGCTCTGTGGAAGAAAACATCTTTCCCTCCAGCATATGGGAAAGCATATCCCTGATGACAGTTTCAGAATATCCTTGTCCCCAGAGGTATTCCTCAAAATCGAGGGAAAACATCTGATAATCCTTTTTGTTTCCAACGCTGATGCTGTCTATATGTTTGTACTGGATGCCCAGAAGGGATCCTGAGCAGATGACATCATACTGCCCATCTTCTTTAAAGAACTTGAGCGCTGTCGTTATTTCCGGAAAATCCTGAATTTCGTCAAAAAACAGAAGGGTCTCATGCGGAATAAACTTCATTTGCGGATTCAGCCGTGAAATCAGCCGAATCACACTTTCGGCAGAGTAACCCTCTTCAATGATCCCCCGGTATTCCGGCGAAGTGATGAAGTTAATCTCGATAAAACTGGTATAGTTTTCCCTGCCGAATTTTCGTATCGTTTCGGTTTTTCCGATTTGCCTGGCGCCGCGAACAATCAGAGGATAATGGTCCTCCTCTGCTTTCCAGCCTGCAAGAACAGCATCCGCTTTTCTTGTAAGGTACATATTCGCCCTCCCTGTTCTTTATTCCCCCGGATTTGATCTTTGTCTCCTGCCAGAAAGTATAGCACAGCTGAAATTTCATTACAACATTTTCATGAGCCACTTTATCCTGTTTTATCACATTTTCATGAGCGACTTTTTTGCTTAATGTTGCATTTTCATGTTCGCGGTGTGGACACGGGGAAAAGAGGCGATGCCTTTAACCCCTTCCTATGGGGAGTTCATATTGACAGATGGTCGGTTGGCAAAGTCTATGTGACCCGCAAAATGACTGCGGATTTCTTTCAGGTGGACATCCGTACCATCAGCCGATACATTGAACAGAATACCGAAGAGCTGGTTCAAAACGGAAATACTGTGCTAAAGGGGAAAAAGTTGAAAGCATTCTAAAATCGGCGGAATGTCCCGGCCTGCTAAAGCTCCCAAAGATCAGACATCAAATGGAACGGTGACAGAATTGAAGATTTTCAACTCAACAGGTCTGTGTGAACCTGAGAAACACTATATGGTTGACCTTACAGATCGTCTGGTGCAAATCAAGGCGATGGTTGACGCCGGAAAGTATTTTACGATTAACCGGGCCAGACAGTATGGAAAGACCACTACGCTTGCGGCATTGCGACGAAGCCTCAGCCCCGAATATGACGTTCTCAGTCTTGATTTTCAGGAAATCGGAAACGCAGGTTTTGCCACGGAGGAGAATTTCGTTCAGGAGTTCTGCGGGCTGATCCGAAAAGAAAAGCGAAGCGGCTTTTATATTACGGAGAAAATCAGTCAGCAACTGGATGACTACTATAACCGAAAAGAGCATCGAGCGAGGCTTGGCTATCTCTTTGATACCCTTTCGGAATGGTGTGAAATAAATAAAAAAGGGATTGTCCTCATGATCGACGAGGTGGATAACGCGACCAACAATCAGGTTTTTGTTGATTTTCTCGCCCAACTTCGTGAGAGCTATTTGCAGCGTGAAGAACGTGGGATCCCTGCCTTTCAATCCGTCATCCTCGCGGGCGTTACGGATATTCGAAATCTCCACAGAAAATTGTGGCCCAATGAAGCGCATATAGTAAACATTCCCTGGAATATCGCCGCTGATTTCAATGTTGACATGAGCCTTTCCGCGCCTGGCATCCAGGGGATGCTGGACGAATATGAGGCCGATTACAGGACGGGAATGGACACCACGGTGGTGGCAAAAGAACTTCACGCCTTCACAAACGGCTATCCCTTCCTCGTAAGCCGAATCTGCCAGCTCATGGACGAACGAATGCTTGGCGGACGCTTTGAAACCCGGTCTGAAATATGGACACCTGTGGGTGTGAGCGAAGCTGTGCGGATGCTGTTGGAGGAGAAAAACACACTTTTTGAATCGCTCATGGGCGAGGTGTATGCCAGTGAAGAACTGCGGGATATTCTCCAGACCGTTTTGTTCTCCGGTGCGCGTGTTCCCTATAACCCGGATGTGCTGCCAATCCTTGACGGAGAAATTTACGGTTTTCTGCGCCAGAAAAATGGCACTGTAGTAATTGCCAACCGAATCTTTGAAACTCGCCTTTGTAATTATTTCCTTTCCTGTGACGAGCCGAGGCGCGCCCCTGTTTTCCGGGCCGGGAACAACAGCCGCATGGACTTTATCCGTAATGGACGCCTGGATATGGCGGTTATACAAAAATAACCACCCTAACCTCACATCAGGGTTAGGGTGGTTAGGTGGCGGAGGCGGTGGGATTCGAACCCACGAGGGCTTTCACCCTACCTGATTTCGAGTCAGGGCCGTTATGACCACTTCGATACACCTCCGGGTGTATTTGGCTCCATATGATTCCCTCAATTGAAGGAACACACCTGTGCCCGATTTCCGTTTCTCCGAAAACCGGGTTCATTATAATGCACTGCTCCCTTTCTGTCAAGAAATTTTCGCCGGCCTGATCGGTGTGGGCCCTCCCACAACAGAGAAAAGACGTTTCCCACCGGGGAATCCTCGGATAAAGGATTCCCCGGAAGGGAAACGTCCTGTTTTTTCTGATTATCCCTTGGATGCCATATCGACAATTTCCATGGAGCGGCGAATAAAGGCCGTCATCTGCTCTGCGTCAAGCGGCTTGTTGGAAAGGGCAGCCAGATCGTACAGCTGTTTCATCAGCAGGACGCTCCGCTCATCCTTCTCCCGCCCGGACAGATTTGCAATGGTCTCGTTCCGGCTGTTCAGCACCACGTTATAGCTGGACGGCATGACAAACTGACTCTCTCCGTACATGCGGCTCATGTCGCTGTAACGGCGCATCTGCTCATCCTCAATCAGCATCACGGGGACATCCGCATTGGCCAGCGGCTTCACTTCCACCTTGGCATCGTCCTTCCCGAGTGCCTCTCTCACCAGAGCCGTCATCTTTTCCGCATCAATGCTGTTCTCGTGTTCTTCCTTGTCCACCAGGGAATCCACTTCGGAGTCCACACGACGGAACGACATCTTCTCGTCGCCGGTATTTCTGTACTCCATATAGGAGATGAAGTTCAGATCAATCGGATGATCCAGCACGGCCACATCAATTCCGCGCTCGGTAAACAGCCGGATGGCCGCATCCTGACGGGCCGCATCGGCCGTGTATACCATCTTGTCCGGCAGCTTTTCGCCGTTGCGCTCCTTGTATTCCTTGAGCGTCAGCATCTTGCCTTCCGTCGTCTTGAACAGCAGGCACTCCTTCATCCGATCCGCAAACTTCTCGTCCTTGATGACACCGTACTTGATGAACGGGTGGATATCCGGCCAGAAGCCCTCATACTTCTCGCGTTCCGTCTTGAACATGCCGGTCAGACGGTCGGCCACCTTCTTGGAGATGTGGTTGCTGATCCTCTTCACATACCCGTCATTCTGCAGGAAGGAACGGGACACGTTCAGCGGGAAATCCGCGCAGTCAATGACACCCTTGAGGAGCATCAGGAACTCCGGAATGACCTCCTTGACATTGTCCGCCACGAAGACCTGACCGGAATACAGCTTGATCTGTCCTTCCATGCCGCCAAAGTCATTCTTGAGTTTCGGGAAATAGAGGATACCCTTCATCTTGAACGGATAGTCCACATTGAGGTGAATCCAGAAAAGCGGATCCTCAAACTCCATAAATGTACTGCGGTAGAATTCCTTGTATTCCTCATCCGTACATTCGGAGGGGTTCTTCAGATACAGCGGATGGGTATTGTTGATCGGCTTCTCCTCCGCCTTCTTTTCCTCTTCGATGGCCTCTGCCTCATCAACCGCGTCGGCATCCGTCACGACCGCATCGTCCTTGTTTTCCGCTGCCTTTGCCTTTTCCGCAGCGGCCTTGGCCTTCGCCTCAGCCTCGCGCTTGAGCTCTTCCTCCGTCTTGATATTGACCAGATAGATCGGCACCATCATGAACGAGCAGTATCGGTTCAGTACCTGGCGGACACGCCACTGATCCAGGAACTCGCTCTCCGCCTCGGCGATGTGCAGAATGATCGTCGTCCCGCGTTCGGTCCTGTTTCCGCGGGACATGGCAAAGTTCATGCCGTCCTCACTCTCCCAGTGGACCGGTTCCGCGCCCTCACGGAAGGAGAGGGTCTCAATGGTAACCTTGTCCGACACCATGAAGACGGAGTAGAATCCCAGACCGAAGTGGCCGATAATTCCGCTGTCTTCCTGCTTTTCGGACTTGGCATACTCCTCAAGGAACGACTTTGCACCGGAGAAAGCGACCTGGTTGATGTTGGTCTTTACCTCCTCCTCGGTCATTCCGACACCGTTATCGTAAAAACGCAGTTCCCGTTTGTCCTTATCGACCTCAACACGGATGGCGCTGTCTTTTGCCGCTTCGGCATCCACCATTTTCAGTTTGGTAATGGCATCACAGCCGTTGGAAACAACCTCACGAATAAAAATATCCTTATCGGAATACAGCCACTTTTTAATAATGGGCATTATATTCTGCGCTTCAATTGAAACACTGCCACGAATCTCTTCCATTTTCCTTTTCCTCCTTCACCTGAATATTGGTCCCTTGCAGGTGCAGGGTGTATTGTATCGCCTGAAAATCATTCTGTCAATATAAAATTAGCACTCAACGACGTCGAGTGCTAATAATTTTTTTATCGGTCAGTCATGACCGGGATACAGTCAGACGCGTAAGAAATTGACAACTTTCCTGAACGACAACGTCGGTCTATCAGCAGACGATATTCAGCAGGCGTCCGGGAACAAAGATGATCTTTTTGATCTGCGCATCTCCCACCAGGGCTTTGACTTTCTCATTCTGAAGCAGCTTCTCTCCGTCCTCTTTGGTCAGACCGTTCGGCACCATGATCTTGCCCCGGACTTTTCCGCGAATCTGAACGGCAATCTCCACTTCATCCGCCACCAGTTTATTCTCATCCCAGGTCGGCCATTTCTGCCGGTAGATCGGATCACCGAACCCGCACATTTCCCACATTTCCTCAGTAATATGCGGAGAAACCGGATTCAGGCACAGCATCAGCATCCGCAGTTCACCGCGGGTAATGCTCCCGACAGCGTAAATCTCGTTCACATAGGTCATCATGGCAGCGATGGCCGTATTGAACTTCATCCGCTCGTAGTCCTCGGAAACCTTCTTAATCATGGCGTTGGTGGCAACCTCGACCTTGGGGCGAATTTCCTCCTCCTCCGTCATCATGTCCATCAGGCGCCAGACACGCTCAAGGAAGCGGCGGCAGCCCCGGGCACCTTCGGTTGACCACGGAATCGCCTGGTCAAACGCACCCATGAACATCTCGTACATCCGGAAGGCATCCGCACCGATTTCCGCAATGGTATCATCCGGATTGATGACGTTTCCTCTGGACTTGCTCATCTTTTCGCCGTTGGCGCCGAGGATCATTCCGTGGCTGGTCCTCTTCTGGTAGGCCTCCTTGTTGGGGATGGCGCCGATATCATACAGGAACAGATTCCAGAACCTTGAATACAGCAGATGCAGCGTGGTATGTTCCATACCGCCGTTGTACCAGTCCACCGGCATCCAGTATTTGAGTTCATCGTAGTCCGCCATAGCCCGGTCGTTGTGCGGGTCCGCATAGCGCAGGAAATACCAGGAGGAACCGGCCCACTGAGGCATCGTATCCGTCTCACGTTTGGCAGGACCGCCGCAGCAGGGACAGGTGGTGTTCACCCAGTCCGTCATCTTGGACAGCGGGCTCTCGCCGGAATCGGTGGGCTCATAATTGTCCACTTCCGGCAGCAGGACCGGCAGTTCATTTTCCGGAACCGGGACCCATCCGCACTTCTCGCAGTTGACCAGAGGAATCGGCTCACCCCAGTAACGCTGGCGGGAGAATACCCAGTCTCTCAGCTTGAAATTGACCTTTCTTTCGCCGATTCCACGTTCCACCAGCCAGTCGATAATGGCCTTCTTGGCCTCCTGAACAGAGAGACCATCCAGGAAACCGGAATTGACCAGTGTACCGGTTGCCACATCCGTAAAGGCCTCTTTCTGTACATCCTCGCCGCCTGCAACCACCTCAATAATCGGCAGATTGAACTTCTTGGCAAACTCCCAGTCACGGGTATCATGCGCCGGAACGGCCATGATGGCACCGGTTCCATAGGTTGAGAGGACATAATCCGCCACAAAGATCGGAATTTCCTTTCCGTTTACCGGATCAATGGCCTTGATTCCGCGGAGTTCCACACCGGTCTTTTCTTTCACCAGTTCCGTCCGCTCAAAGTCGCTTTTCTTCGCCGCACTCTCCCGGTACGCAGCAACCTCATCCCAGTTTTCAATACGGTCGCGGAGACTGTCCACTGCTGCGTGTTCCGGTGCCACCACCATATAGGTCGCGCCGAAGAGGGTATCCGGACGGGTGGTATAGACGCGCAGGCGGATATCCGAATCCTTAATGGCAAAATCCACCTCGGCGCCTTCACTGCGGCCGATCCAGTTGCGCTGCTGGACCTTGACTTTCTCAATGAAATCCACATCATCCAGACCGTCAAGGAGCTGCTGAGCATAGGCCGTAATTTTCAGCATCCACTGGCTCTTGACCCGGCGTACCACCTCTGTTCCGCAGCGCTCGCACTTTCCCGCCACCACTTCCTCGTTGGCGAGTCCGCACTTGCAGCTGGGACACCAGTTCACCGGCATCTCCATTTTATAGGCCAGGCCCTTTTTATACAGCTGCAGGAAAATCCACTGTGTCCACCTGAAGTACTTGGGATCCGTTGTATCCACCTCGCGGGACCAGTCAAAGGAGAAGCCGATCCGTTTGAGCTGCTCACGGAAATGATTGATGTTTTTCTCCGTCACCCCTGCCGGATGCACATGATTCTTAATGGCAAAGTTTTCCGTCGGCAGGCCGAAGGCATCCCAGCCAATGGGGAAGAGCACGTTGTACCCTTCCATTCTGCGTTTACGGGCAATGATGTCCATGGCCGTATTGCTGCGGGGATGACCCACATGCAGTCCCTGACCGGAGGGATACGGGAACTCAATGAGTCCGTAGAACTTCGGTTTCTCATGGCTGCTCTCTGCCTCAAAGCAGTGCGCTTCCTCCCAGTTTTTCTGCCATTTCTTTTCAATTGATTCCGGATCGTATACCTTGTTCATATGTCCTCCAAAAAAATAATCCCCCTGCGCAAAGCACAGGGGCGTAATTCACGCTGTACCACCCTGCTTCGATTGCATCTGCAATCCTCAGCAGCCTATCCGGCCGGTCATTTACGGAACCACCCGCTGAATCTTTTCCATTCAGTGCTCCGGAGTGAGTAGTCCGGTATGGTCACTGCTGCCTCGCACCCTCCGGCAGCTCTCTTGATATGCCCGCACACCGTTTCTTTCCATCATCGCATCCACTTTATGAACAGACAGTCCCCGGATCTTTTCCGGCCCTGCTCTGTTCCCGCCGTCTGCCCTGCGGGCAGCCGGTCGTTTTCAGTGGTGTCATTGTAACTGGCCCGGTCTCCGTTGTCAAGAGAAAACCTGCCACTAACAAACATTCCCTGAAAACACATCTGTTTCCTGTCGTTTTCCTCAACTTTTCCCGTTCACGGGGATGTATGCGCCGCTGTCCGTCAGCTGGAGCATCAGGTCGGCCGGAAGGGTCTTTTCAAGACACAGTTTCGCGTTCCGGAGATCACTGAATTCCACAAAGTTCACCGCTTTGTCATACGGGGTTCCGCTGGCCACCTTGCGCTCAATGAGCCGCTTTCGCAGCAGGTCCGGACTGGCCTCAATGCTCACCGTATAATCCGCGTAATGATGCAGTTCCCGCCAGCCGGGGAGGTCCAGGAGCAGATAGTTTCCCTCCAGCAGCAGAATGTCCCCCTCTGTTTTAAACGCGTTTTCCACAGGGTTGTGGAGAAGTCTGTTGTACACGGGCCACCCGATTACCTCGCCCTTGGCCACTCTCCGAACGGCCTCCCTCAGAGCAGGCAGATCAAAGGTTTCCGGTGCTCCCTTGATTTCCACCAGTGAAATGGTCTTTCCATCCCTCCTGATTGTGTGGGAAAGGAGATCCTCCTGTCTGCGGTGAAAACCGTCCATTCCGAGAACGGTCACCCTTGCCAGACTGGACAGAAACTGACACAGGGTGCTTTTCCCCGCAGCCGGAGGTGCCGCCAGCATCACCAGAATCCGGCGCTGCTTTTCCCCGCGGAGCGCCTGAAGATGTGCAAGAAGCGGCCGAAACACCTTTTCCACCGTTTCCTCCGGATAAACCGCATGTACCTCAAGACCGTTGATTTCCGCTGTGTATTCCATCTCCGTCCTCCGTTTCCGTCCATTCAAACGCCGGCCGCACCGCTTTGGCGCTCTCCGGTGCTCTCAGAAAAACATATTCAAATGCGTGGGAATACTCCGGCGAAAAACGATAGTCAAGCGCTGAAAAGGACTGAAGCGCGGTTTCGGATTCTGCCCTGGTCTGTGCCAGATGGCGAACCATTGCACCCCGTGCCATTTTCGCATACACCCCCTGCTGGCGGATCCGTGTTCCCTGTTTTTCCCCGAAAACACAGGTGATCATCCGGACCCTGCCGGTCAGGTACGGCCAGATTGCCCGGGCATACTCATGGGAGGCCAGGTTGATCAGCAGTCCATCCTCCGGACAAACCCCGCGGTACAGCTTATTCCCCCAGAACGTGTAGAGATTTTTCGCACTGCCCACCTGAATCCGGGCCTGCATTTCGAGTCGGTACGGGACAACCCCGTCAAAGGGTCTCAGCACACCGTACAGTCCGGAGAGAATCCGCAGATTTTCCTGAACATACGTGCGCATGGGCGCGGTGAACGATTCGGGGTCCATATAAAGGTACTGAATGCCCTCATAGGCAAGAATGGCGGGTGTCCTTGCACTGTGCCGCATCTGCGCCAGCTGTTTTTCGCTGTCCTCAGCGATCCTGTCACTGCATTTCCAGAGCGCCTTCCGCTCCCCGAAAGACATCCTCTCAAGGCACGTCCTAATTTCCTCCGCCTCTTTCAGATACCGGGGAGTGGTTTGGGGATCAACACCGGCCAGGACCCGCATTTTTTTCGCAGGGGAAATCAGAATCCGCATCGCCTGTCACCTCCTGCAGTCACTTTCATATTATCCATGGCACCGGCCCGTTGACCGGGTATTGGGTCGCTATTCCTCCAGCACCGTCAGAATATCCGTGTACTCGCTCTCATAGGCATGCGCTTTTTCAGACATTTTCATGATCTTTTCCACTTCCTGCGCCGCCTTCGGGATCAGCTGGACCGTTCCGGCCCCGCCGATGCATCCGCCCGGGCAGGCCATTCCCTCAATCAGGTAACCGTTCAGTTTTCCGGCCCTGGCCCGCATCATCATCTTCCGGCATTCATTGAGCCCCTCCGCACGCTCCACCTTCACCTCGCGATCCGGGTCGATGTTTTTGATGCAGTTCACCACTGCGTTTGCCACACCGCCGCTCACGGAGAAGCCGTGTCCGTCCGAACTGGCGCTGCTGGGCACCCGGATGGATTCCAGTTCACTGAAGCTGATCTCCTTCGCCTCGAACATGCCCATCACTTCCTCAAACGTCAGGACAAAGTCGATGTCGCTGCGAATCGAGCGACGGCTGGCCTCAAGTTTCTTGGCCGCGCAGGGCCCGATAAAGGCCACCTTGCATCCCGGATGCTGTTTTTTGATCAGGCGCCCGGTCAGAACCATGGGAGTCAGTGCCATGCTGATGCAGTTTGCCTGAGCCGGGAACTCCCTTTTTGCCATCACCGACCACGCCGGACAGCAGGAGGTTCCCATGAACGGCAGCTTTTCCGGCACCTCCGCAATGAAGTCCTTTGCCTCCTCCACGGTGCACAGGTCCGCCCCAATGGCCACCTCCACCACATCCCTGAAACCGAGCCGGATAAAGGCATCCCGGAGTTTCTCTGTCGTCAGTTCCTTTCCGAACTGCCCCGCGATGGCCGGCGCAATCGCCGCATAAACCGGCGTTTCACTGCGAATTGCCTGAATGCACTGGAAAATCTGCGCCTTGTCGGCAATGGCACCAAAGGGACAGTTGGCAAGGCACATGCCGCAGCTGACACATTTTTCCTGATCAATGTCCGCCCGTCCGTATTCATCACTGCGGATCGCCTTCATCCCGCACGCCACCGCACACGGACGTTCCATCCGCAGAATGACCCCGTACTGGCATACGCCCATGCACTTTCCGCATTTGATGCATTTGCTCTGGTCAATGTGGGCCTGTCCCCGCTCAAAGGAGATGGCCTGCTTCGGACAGACCTGACGGCAGGGCTGTGCCAGGCATCCCTGGCACTGGTCTGAAATGACCACCTTGTTGTCCGGACAGGCGTGACAGGCAAACTTGATAATGTTAATCAGCGGCGGCTGATAGTACTTTTCCGGGTGGACACATTCCTCCGCTCCGCGCGAAACCGGTGCATGCTCCGTTACATCCCGCAGGGGAAGCCCCATGGCCAGACGCATTCTTTCCTTGACGATGGCCCTCTCGAGGAAAACACTCTCTCTGTATGTGGAAACTTCTCCCGGGATAATCCGGTAGGGGATGTTTTCCATGTCCGCCAGACTGCCTTCCTCGTAATGATAGGAAAGCCTTGCCACCTCCGCAAACACCTTCTTACGGATATCATTAATGGATGTGTGGATGCCTCTCATTCCCATGGCCGTTTCCTCCTGTTTCTCCGGTTGACTTATACAGAGTATACCATTTCTCTCTCTGTCGAGGCAATGTCCAGTTTTCCCTGCTCCATGGAGCCGAAAGTTCATCAGGAAAAGTCAAAGTTTATGTTCTTTTCCTGACTATTTTTGACATTAAGAAGATTTTTTCCTAGTAAATCAAGGTTTTTGGAAATTTTTTAGCACTCTCATATTGACAGTGCTAAAAAATTGTGATATCCTATGGGCGTTCCTGACAGAGGGAATGCAGCAACCGCTGCTTTTGCGATACATTCAACTGATTTAACAGACTGGAGGTTTGCGTTATGATGATGCTTTCGAACGTTTTTGACAATATATCCTAAATTTCGCGAAATACTCATGTGCAAACATGACCATCAACGTTTCCCCGTTACTGAGGTCCGAATACGTCCAAGAGAAGCCGCATAATACCTACGTTCTTTGAGCGAAATTCTCCCTTTTCCCCCTCGACTTTTAACA
>JAFUBF010000067.1 GCA_017460325.1 Clostridia bacterium
CCAGATCCCCGTTTGCCTGAAATTCAACGAGCGCATAGCCGTTTTCAAAGGCAAAGACGGTAACGACTGTCCCCGAGGTTACGGAAACACGCTGAGAGGCGTAATCCTGCCCCGGCCCGAAACAGCCATTACAGTCCTGAGTGACCGTATACTGACCAAGGGTGTTTTCGCCCGGCAAAGAACCCGGATCAATACTGAGGCAACCGGCCGGAACATAACCGCGTTTCCGGTTTCCCTGCGAGGGGAACTCCACCTGAATCCAGGGGGAGCCGCTTCCATCTCTGGCAGAGGTCAGCACGCTGATTTCCGTCCCGCTTTCAAGGCGCGATCCTGAGCCTGAATAGGATGTTCCCGGTCCGGAGCGAACCTGCATCGACTGATTCAGCACGGCTCTTTTTCCTGAATCAATTCGGTATCCTTCCGAAAAAGCGGAGCCAGACGCCGCCAGAAGGAATACAAGCAGCAAAGTTACAAACAAACACAGAGGGTGTTTCCCGGCAAAAGACATGATACCACCTTCCATACAGGGTCTTAACTAATAAACGAACAGACGGCAGCTGTTTATCCCTTCATTCGAAAATCTGTCAGGTTAATGAAACGCAGAGAGAAAATCGTTCTGAATATGAAATTTTACAAATTATTGCCTGGACAGAGCGATATGAATTGACTTGAAAACAAAAATACAATAGAATAAGCGTAATCAAAATGCGGTTGTCCGCAGGAATTGTAAGAGAGGTTATTGACTATGCAGAAGAAAGTCCTGATCATCGGTGCGGGGGTTATCGGGTGCGCAATTGCACGCGGGCTCTCGCGTTATCAGCTTGATCTGACCGTGCTTGAACGCGGGCATGATGTCTGCGAGGGTGCCAGCAAAGCAAACAGCGGTATTGTCCATGCCGGCTTTGATGCGAAACCGGGAACCATGAAAGCACGGCTGAATGTGGAAGGTTCTCAGCAGTATGAAGCTTTCTGCAACGAATTGGGGGTCCCTTATTCCCAGCCAGGTGCCATGGTTCTTGCCTTCTCTGATGAAGAAATGGAAACAATTCAGTTGCTCTATCAGCAGGGAATTGAGAACGGCGTCAAGGAGCTTTCCGTTCTGAATGCCAGTGAGGTCCTTGCACTTGAGCCGAACGTGAACAAAGAGGTCAAAGGTGCTCTTCTGGCGAAAACCAGTGGTCTGGTTTCCCCGTACGAACTGACCTATGCGCTGGCGGACCATGCTGCGTTAAACGGTGCACGTTTTATTTTCAATCAGGAAGTCAGCAGCATTGAAAAAACAGACCATGGGTTCGTCGTCAAAACGCAGGATACCCGGTATGAGACCGACGTGGTCATCAACTGCAGCGGTGTCAGTTCGGCCATGCTGCACAATCAGCTGAGCGATGACAAGCGTGAGATCATCTATCGCCGCGGTCAGTACTGGCTGCTGGATCACGACGTGAACCGGCTGTTTGGCATGACCATGTTCCAGTGCCCGACAAAGATGGGCAAAGGTGTCCTAGTTTCACCCACCGTACACGGAAACCTCCTTCTCGGACCGACGGCGGAGGATATCCCGGATTCACAGGATACCAATACGACGGCCGAAGGACTGGCCAATGTCCTGAATACGGCAAAGAAGACGTGGCCCGGGATCAACACCCGCACCGGCATTACCAGTTTTTCCGGCATTCGTGCGCATGAGAAAAACGGAGACTTTATCATCGGGCCGGTACAGGGCGCACCGGGTGCCTATGAGACCGTTGGCATTGAAAGCCCCGGCCTGACCTCGGCACCTGCCATTGCCGCGCTTCTGGTTGGAACCATCGCAGAAAATGAGAAGCTGGCCCTGAAAGATGACTTTAAGGCTGCCATCCCGCTTCCCAAGCCCTTCAATGAAATGAATGACGAGGAGCGGCGTCAGGCAATTGCGGAGAATCCGCTGAACGGAAAACTGATCTGCCGCTGCGAGGTTGTGACGGAGGCAGAAATCCGTGCAGCCATCCGGCGTCCTGTCGGTGCCACCAGCATTGATGGTGTCAAACGCCGGACACGGGCCGGCATGGGTCGGTGCCAGGGCGGCTTCTGCTCACCCCGCGTCGCAGAGATTCTCTCTGAGGAACTGGGCGTACCTATGACTGATGTGACTAAGAGCGGCAATTCAAGCAAACTGCTGGTCGGCAGGCTTGAAGATTCCTTTGCGGAGGTGTAAGTATGGCATCCTATGGAATTGATGTGGATATTTTGATTGTCGGAGCAGGTCCTGCAGGCCTTGCAGCAGCTGTTGCCGCAAAAGAAGCCGGAGTCGATAACCTGGTGGTCCTCGAACGTGAGGATCATCCGGGCGGCATTCTCCGTCAGTGCATTCATAACGGATTCGGTCTGCACCGCTATAACGAGGAACTCACCGGTCCTGAATATGCACAGAGAGACATTGACAGGGCAGAGGCACTGAACATCGACATCCGCTGTGGAACAACCGTTCTCTCCGTTGAGGCGGATCATACGGTTACTGCCGTCAGTACGGCCCGTGGTCTTGAGACCTATCATGCAAAAGCCATTATCATGGCAATGGGATGCCGCGAAAGGCCCCGCGGTGCACTGGGCATTCCGGGTTCCCGCTGCGCAGGCATTTACACAGCCGGTACGGCCCAGAAATTTGTCAATCTGGAAGGATTCATGCCGGGCAAAAAGATTGTCATTCTCGGTTCCGGAGATATCGGACTGATTATGGCCCGGCGTATGACGCTGCAGGGAGCAAAGGTTCTCGCCTGCGTGGAACTGATGCCTTATTCCTCCGGACTGAAGCGAAATATTGTCCAGTGTCTGGATGATTATGGCATTCCGCTGTACCTCAGCCATACCGTTATCGACATCGAAGGCGGTGAGCGTCTCACCGGTGTAACCGTAGCCAAAGTGGATGAGCGCAGAATGCCGATCCCCGGGTCAGAGATTCATTTTGACTGTGACACCCTGCTGCTTTCGGTGGGTCTGATTCCGGAGAACGAGCTCAGCAATCAGGCC
>JAFUBF010000068.1 GCA_017460325.1 Clostridia bacterium
CGCCGGGAAATGCCTGCTCTACCGCCCCGTGAAACAGATTGGGAGAGATCAGCGCTTTCATTGTTTCCGGCTTGCGTACATCCAATGCCATTCTTGAAAGAAACATATCTTACTCCTGATCTGCCATAGGATCATGGCTTTTATTAACATATTCACCAGTCTGAACTCCCCGGAAAGTGATCTGTCTGCATCTTGATGAAAAAGATATCGGATAATCGTGCGCTCTGCCCCTGCTCATATCCGGAGAATCCATCATTATGCGAAGCATCGGATCGCATTTCCCCTGGCGGAATTTCGCTGCCAGCCACGGTTCATTTCTCAGTGCCTCCTCCAGGGGCAGCGGCCTGATGCCAAGGGAAAGAGGCAACGTCGGCGGACAGGCACGCCGTCCGAGAAACAGCGGATACACCGGGTGATGCAGCGCAGTATCCAGTGTTGCGAGAAAATCCTCATCACCGGATTCAAACCCTGCTAAAAACACCGCATCCGAGAGGTAATACCTTGTGGTCAGATAAGCTGTCTTCTCCGTTCTGGCAGTGTGAAGATCTCTGATGAGCGTCCCTTCCTGATCCACACGTACACCAAACCTGAGCCTGCTCAGATCCTCCAGAGGTTCCTCTCTTTTTCGTCCACGCGCTGCTGCCAGCAGTCCCACCATCGCACTTTTGGTAGGTTCTTTCCCCGTCATGCGGACATCGTATTTCGACTCTCCGCCATATGACTGTAGAGGTGCAGCCAGTCTCAGTAACAACGTTGACATCAGTGGCCACCGCCAGTCTCTCTGTATGCCTCCGCAATCTTTTTGAGTTCCGTAAGGAGTTCCGGCTCATTTACCCTCTTTGCCCCTTTGATGTCTGCGCCGATCACAAACGCAGCCTCCGGCGGTGCGGCAAACTCCGTATAAACCGTTTCCGCATATTGCGCCAGCCGTTCAATGGAAGCGGTAACATACCCATCATTTCCCTTACGGACAGCCTTTTCATACGCCCCGGACAGGTTGACCGGCTGATCATCCCGGATGGTGACATATACCATGTCCGGCAGTGTCCGATTGGCAAACGTGTTCTGTTTTCCCGTCGGCATGCTGTGAATAAACGCCTTGACAAATGCAGTAACCGCATCATCCAGCCCATGACCGACACTTTCGTTCAACTCGGTGACATTGAGCGTGGCGTACCGATACATCGTGGATGAGGTAAACTCCACGGTTCCAATATGACCCGCTCCGCTTGAATCCTCCTTGGACCGATCATCCACTGCGGTGAAATAGTCGTATTCCGTATGGACACCATGCGTAGAGATCGCATGGGCTACCTGTGCCGCGGCATCATAGTTCAGGGACTTATCATCTGCGACCATTCTTCCAAACAGAGCCATATCGACGGAAGGATTTGACATCAGTGCCTCCTGCGCCGCTTTTTTGTCTTTCGCCGCATCTCCTCCCTTTAAAGCCAGCTCAGCCACTGCCCGGGCCTGCCCGTCGCTCATGAAAAAGAGTGCATCCGTTCCCTGCTTATCATCCTTCACAGTAAGTTTCGCCGCTGTCAGAACCGTTCTTGCAAGTTTTTCCGGGTTATCAACGGTAATCCCCTGTTCCTTTGCGATTTTCTCAATCTGCTCTGTGACCATGGGAATGATCTGCTTTGTACGGCTTCCCCTGTAAAATTCAGGCATATGCTCAGGAAACGCCTCACGAATGGCATGCTTCCACGCCTGGGATGAAACTCTTGCCCTGACAACGCCACCGTATACGGCCGTCTTGGGTGAACCGGTATCATCACGATTAATGCAGCTGGGCGGAACCGTCTGAAGAACATGCAGGTCAATAAATTTACTCATCTTTTTTATCCTCCTTTTTGTTTACCGTGCGATAGAAATCCTGGCCCCACTTAAGCCGAATACTCGGCCTGTTTTCAATAAACTGATAACTGTAGAAATCCTCTGCCATCTGAACGTCATCAACCGGCAGGGATTTGTCACTGAGCATCCGTACAATAGTCCGCAAAGGGTACTGCAGTTCCGTCAGATCATCTGAGGTAGCTATCGTATTGAAGCGTCCCTGAACCCTTGAAAATTCGTCATCACTGCCAATCAGTCGCGCAACTGCACTGCCGAGCGAAGCCCCTTCCTTTGACATTCTCTCCTCCTGGGAATGCCCCTGCTGATGCATCGCAAAGAGAGTCAGCGCCGCATAACAGGCTCTCAGTTCAAAGGTTGCCGTTCCTCTGCTGTCCATCATCTCCTCCGGCATTGACATTAGAAGATAGCCAAGCAGCTCCGGTATCTCGCCCGGTTCATGTCCGACCCCACGTCGCAGATTGGCCATCGTTGAGCGAAAATCTGCATCGCGCAGTCCATAGATTCCTTCTATGGTTTTGTACATATAGTTACGAACACCTGTTCTTCCCTTCACTTTCGTTCCTCCTTTCCCTGTTCACCCAGTATTCTGTAAACCGTATTCCTGAAAATCAGATAGGCCTCTGTAGATGAGTAATGTCTGTTCTTTCTTGCCTCATTTCCACCCCAGTGGCCAACAAATGCTGCCGGACTCGCTCCCTCATACA
>JAFUBF010000069.1 GCA_017460325.1 Clostridia bacterium
ATGTGCTCTGGCCAGGTGCTCTCTTTTCAGATTAAACATGTTTCATTCCTTTGTTGAAATCAGGCAAGCCCTTCGTAAATTCGCCTGAAAATCCGCTGTTCTTTCCATGACAGGGACGCTGCCTCTTCCCCATTGGCTTTCAGGGTAAAAAAGTCCGGTATCCTTGGAACAGGTCCAAGTACCCGGGAGTCCAGAAGGAGACTCATCGTGTCTGAATCATACTGCATTTTTCTGCGTAACAGCGCCCGGTCCTCCAGATTCACAACAGGGACAATCTGTGCGGGCATAGACCGGTAATTCTGCATGAGCGCCTCACACGGCCTGAGGGAAAAAGGATCCGGACGCGTGACCAGGAGAATCCGGTCTTCCCCCTTCATCAGGGAAGCGCTGAACGGATCCGAACCGGTCGGAAGATCCAGAATAATCAGGTCAAATTTCCCCTGTAACGCCAGAATCAGCTCCGAAAGCTCATCAAGAGGAAGGCAGGTGACCAGAGAGGTACAGGCATAGCTCAGAAAAGGAGATCCGGGCAGGGAATAAATCGCCGAATCCATTTTGACATGGTCCACCAGAACATCCGTCAGATCAACCGTCACAAGGCTTTGAATTCCAAGAAACAGATCACACGTCCGAAACGGGCCTGCCGCATCCAGAAGTAGCGTCTTTTTTCTGTCTCCGGCTGCAATCTGCGCCAGGGCAACTGCGATACTGGATTTTCCCGTACCGCCGCTGCCGGAGGCTATTGTCCAAATCTTTCCCATGACATCTCCTGTCCGTTCACAAGACCCGCACCCTGATTCCCCGGCGCATGCCTAATACGCAAGCGAATTGGCCGGTGCAATCAGATCATCCCCGCCAAGTTTGCGATGATCCAGATAGTACTCAACAATTTCGCAGATGGTAATGGAACAATAGGATCCGCTGTATCCATGCGGAATATACACCGCAATGGCAATCTCCGGATCTTCAAAGGGCGCAAAAGCAACCATCCACGCATTGTTTTCAAGATCGACTTTTGTTTTTTCTGCTGTCCCCGTCTTAGCACCGATCTGTTTGCCCAGCTCCGGTCCGCTGAAGAACCGGGTTGCCGTACCTTCTGCCTCCGTAACGCCGTACATCCCCTGCCTGATCTTCGTCAGATAGGCATCAATTTCAGGATGTTCAATCTGGGAGGCCAGAATGGGTGAACTCTGGCTGATTACCTCTCCCTCCGGGGAAATGATCGAATCCACAAGCCGAAGGTCGTACACATATCCGCCGTTGGCCACGGCAGCAATATACCGGGCAACGGCAACCGGTGTAATGGTCGTAATGGACTGGCCCACGGCGCACATGATTGCCTCAGAACCACCCCATTTAATTTCGTTCAGCATGATATACGTATCACCGGCGACGATCTGCAGGTAAACCAGTTCACGCGGCATGTCCAGTTCTTCCATCAGAATGGTACGTATCTGAGGCAGCCATTCTGACTGGATGGAATCAACCGCCATATCCATCAGCCGCTTGACGCATTTATTCAGTTTTCCCTCATCAAAAATCATCCCATAGTCATCACCGACACTGATCAGATGCTTTTTGATGTTGTTAAACACAATGGAAGGACGCCAGGTGCACTGTTCAGCCGCCGAAATAGCCTTGTTTTTGTCATACAGAGAGGTCTGTGAACCAACGTATCCCTGCAGCTCGCCCGGAAGATCAATGCCTGTCCGGGTGGTAAGGCCGTATAATGCCGCTGTCTTGTAGAGCTGGTCATCCGTATTCTCATACAGCCTTGACCCGACCGTATAGAAGAAATAGTTGCAGGAATGTGTCAGCCCCTCCGACACCGTCTGATTTGCATGCCTTTGAAGCTGTTTCTGGTTAATCCAGCATCTGGGAGGATTACTCTTATCATACACATCAAAATAGCCCTTGTCATCAATTGTTTCTTCCATCGTCAGAACACCGGATGTCAGTCCGGCCGTAGCTGTCACCAGTTTGAAAATGGAACCGGGCGTATCTCTTGAACCGATGGCATAGTTTACCAGAGGATTTCTGGAATCCAGGAGAACAGAGGCCGCCGCCTCTCCGCCCACGATAAACGCATTGGGATCATAAGGCGGATAACTTGCCAGAGAAAGCACCTTTCCCTGCATGTCAATAATGACGACCGCTCCCTTTTCAGCGAGCTCGATGGGATTTGAATCAAAATCCCGTGTGGTCCCCTGGAGAATGGTCTTATTGGTATCAAGCCAGGTGTCGCTGTTCAGGAGACGTTCCTGCTCATCGCGTATATAGTTGATGTTTTCCTCCAGCGCAGATTCTGCAATCCGCTGCAGATTGGAGTCGATAGTCAGCTTGATGTTGTTTCCATCCGTTGCCTCCGTCGTGGAAAGCGTACGGCTGATTGCGCCGTAACGATCAATTTCCACCACACGCTTTCCGACCCGCTGAGAGGTACAGGGCGTCAGCCAGTCCTCCATGGACTTTTCCACTCCGTCCAGACCGATCAGGTCGGAGAGTGCGTATCCCTTATCCCTGTAAGAGGCATAGTATGTATCATAATTCTGAATCTTCCCGATGTACCCGATGACATGACAGGCCAGCGTTCCGTTCGGATAGACCCGCTGCGTACTGACAGAGACCGTGATCCCCGTCAGTTTCAGGGCTTTTGCCTCTATTTCGATAACCGTCTCCCAGCTTACATTGGAGGCGATGGTAATCGGCTGCGAAAGAAATGCGTTGTTCTGCATCGTTTCCCATACAGCCAGAATCTTGATCTTCTTTTCCTCACTCAGTTCAGGGGGAATCCGGTAGCGCTTGCACAGGGCATCAAAAAGCTCCTGCTGCGGATATCTTGTCACACTCTGCAGATAGAAGTTGCTGCGCCACATGCTTTCCCGTGCATTCTGCTGAGCAAGGGTGTAATCGTTGTTATTCCAGCTGAATACCCAGAGTCCGGTCATCGGATCACGGACCAGCGAAAACGCCGGATCCATTTTCCCGCCGTTTTTTTCGACAAGATCGATTACATCAATGATCGCATTGGTATAAACGGCATACTGTGAAACCGTATTTCCGTTTTCATCCGTTTCTGTCGGCACATAGTTGGGGTCCCGGTAGAATTTGACATTGTAAATCTGTTTGTCATAGGCAAGCGTCAGCGAGTTG